>ONUQ01000151.1 GCA_900321055.1 uncultured Elusimicrobia bacterium | reverse complement strand
AATAAAATATCTTTACCTTTATTTAAAGTTTCTTCTAACATTTTTTTAGAAGTTCCATAGAAATGATTATGAACTTTTGCATATTCAACAAACATTTTACTTTTAATCATATCTTTAAATTTTTTGTCGTCAACAAAAAAATATTCTTTGCCGTTTTTTTCTCCCGGTCTGGGTTGCCTTGTAGTAGTAGATATGGAATAAACAATATTTTTGTCACTCTTAATCAAAGAATCACAAATGCTTGTCTTTCCTGCACCGGAAGGAGCAGACACAATAATAATCATTCCTTTGTTTTTCATAGTATCTTAACTCTATTAAAAATAACTTTTATATTTATAAAGTTTTTTTGTCCTATACAACAATATCTTTAATTATATAAAATACGAAAAAAATTGTATATTAAAAATATAATAATCAGTTTATAACTTCAAATTAATTAAACAGTTCTTTTGCTTTGTTGTTCAAACTTACATAATCAAGTTTGCCTGTTCCGAGTAAAAGCATTTCTTCTAATATTTTAATTTTTTTAGGAACAAACAAATCTCCGGCACCTTGAGCTTTAAGAGCAGTGCTTAGTTCACTAAAAGTCGTACCGGGTCTTGTGGTAAACAGTATTAACTGTTCACCTTTTTTTTCATCGGGAATAGATACAACAGCATGTTGGTAATCTTTCCATAATGCTGTTATCAGTTCTTCCACTGCAGTTAAAGATACCATTTCTCCGGCAATTTTTGCAAATCTTTTTGCTCTTCCTTTTATAGTTATAAAGTTATCTTTATCTACGGAAACTATGTCACCTGTATCATACCAACCGTCTTTCAATGGCTGTATTACTCCCGGTTTATCACTTTTTATATAACCTAACATCACATTTCTGCCTTTGACTACCAGCTTTTTTCCGTCTTTTATTCCCGGAACATCATCTAATCTTATTTGTACACCCGGAAAAATCCTACCTACAGTTCCTTTTTTGTGGTACATCGGAGTATTTACCGAAAGAACCGGAGCAGTTTCCGTTGCTCCATATCCTTCTAATAAACTTATACCGAAATTTGTAAACAAACTTTTTGCTGTTTCTTCTTTAGTCCTTTCGGCACCTACAACTGCAGTTCTTAGGGAATAGAAATCGTAAGCATGAGCATTTTTTCCGTACCCGCTAAAGAAAGTAGGTGTGGTAAATGTAATTGTTGAATTTGTATCGTAAATCAGTTCCGGAATAATTTTATAGTGTAGCGGTGTAGGATAAAAGAAAACTTTTATACCGCTTGTTATGGGAAGCATCATTCCGCAAGTAAAACCGAACGAATGAAATATCGGTAATGCCATAAAAAACTTATCTGAAAAATCAAAAAATAAAACAGATTTTATTTGGTTTAAATTTGCCTGTATATTTCTATGGCTCAAAGCTACACCTTTAGGTACACCTTCCGAACCGCTTGTAAAAAGGATTATTACAGGTTCTTCTGCTGTAACATCTTCTTTAATTTTGTTGTAATAATATTTTGAGAAAAAAGAAGCAAATAAACCGATAAGTTTTTCTTTTAAAGTTATTTCTTTTTTTAAATTTTCAAGATATATTATTTGTAAACCTTCTTTTTTCATAGTTTCTATAAGTTCTTCAAATCCGCCTTTTATGACAAACAGTTTTGAAGTATAAACCGTTTTAATTTTAGCGGTTTTACAATAGGAAATCATATTTTTGGTTCCGGTAGAGAAATTTAACATACATGGAACAATGCCATATGCCTGCATACCAAAAATTGCAACTACCGATGCTACTGCATTTGGCATTAAAAAACCTACCATTTCTTTTTGCTTGCTATGTTTTGTAAATTGTTTTCCTAAAACAAAAGAAGCAGTTAACAGCTGTCCGTAATTTATAGGTTTTCTTGAAATATCTTCTACGATTTTTGTCCTTCTTCCTACTAAATTTTTTGCTTCTATTAAAGATTCAAATAAAGTTTTTTGATCACTTAAAGAAAAATACCTTGCATTTGTCATAATATCAAAAAGCTGTTTTGTAATTTCTTTCTTTCTTTCTTCTCCTTTTAAGTTTTTAGCTGTATTTAATTTAGCAGGTTTAAAAATATTTAATACGACTTTTACACTTGGTTTTATGTTAGCTTTGTTTCTGTAATATGAAAAGATACTGTATTGAGTTCCATCTATATATATGGGAACTATTTGAGCATTTGTTTTATCTGCAATCATTGCAGAGCCGGGATATATTTTCATCATACTGCCTGTAGCCGTAACTCTGCCTTCGGGATAAATAACTATTTTGTGTCCGTTATTTATTTCTCTTATTATAGATTTTACTGCCATTGGATTATTTGGTTCTATTTGAAAAAATTTTGCAACATTTAATAATGGTTTTATATACCACTTTTTTGCAACTATCGGATTAATGGTAAAACATAGATTTTCAGGAATAAATGCCCAAAGTAAAAAAGTATCCAAAAATGAATTGTGATTTGCGACAAATAAAACTTTTCCTTTTAAGCCTTTTATATTTTCTATACCTTTTACCTGAACTTTCAAGAAGATTTTGGCAAAAGCTGTTATTAACTTTTTATTGAATAAAAATTTTAATATTGCATTTGTCATTTATTAAGTTCCTTAAACATTTCATGTAAATTTATATAGTCTGTAGCACCTGTTCCCGTAATTGGAATTTTTTCAACAACAACAATTTTGTTTGGCAGAAAAAAGTTTCCAAGATTTTGTCTTTGAACTTTATTTTGTAAATCCTTTAATGATGCATCTTTTTTTGTGGTAAATAATATGATTTCTTTTTTACCGTCAATCAATATTGAAAGTAATGCATGTTTTGAATCTTTCCATATATTTGATATATTAAATTCCAATTCCGTCAACGAAACACTTTCTCCGTCAATTTTGGTAAATCTTTTAGATTTCCCTTTCATTAATAAGAACTTATCATTATCAATTTCTACAATATCCCCGGTATCAAACCACTCACCGTCAACTTTTGTGGAAACCAATTGTTTATTTTCCATATAACAATTTGCAATATTAGGTCCTTTTACCAATAAGTGGCTGGCACCTATAAAAGCCGTTGTTGATTCCAATTTGAATTCTACGGACGGTAAAAATCTTCCTACACTATACTCTTTAAAATACATTGGTGTATTTATTGATATTGTTGATGATGTTTCCGTAGTTCCGTAAGCTTCAAAAATTCGTTTTCCAAAATTGTCTTCCCAAATTTTTATTGTTTCTTCTTTAAGTTTTTCTATACCTGCTATCATATATCTGATGGCATAAAAATTATAAGGATGTGCATTTTTTGCATAACCGTTCAAAAAAGTGTCTGTTCCTAAAAGAACGGTTGAATTTGTTTCATAAACTAACTCTGAAACCATTTTATAATGTAATGGCGAATAATATAAGAATACATTTATTCCTCTAAGTAACGGCAATAGTGTTCCCGCTACAAGTCCTAATGATGAAAATATCGGCATGGCATTAAAAAAACTATCTAATATTCCAAAATCCATAACACTTGAAAGTTGTGCCATTTGAGCCTGAATATTTCTATGTGTCAAAACTACGGACTTACATTTTCCTTTTAATGCAGATGTAAATAAAATAACTGCCGGAGAATTTTCATCAAAATTTGAACAAATATTTTTATGATATATTCGCGGGAAAAATGATTTTATAAATGCCGAAATCTTATCAAGCATTGTAAAACTGTCTCTTATATCTTCTATATAAATAATATTTATGTTATTGCTTTTTAAAGTGTCCGTTAAATTTTCAAGTTTTGAAACTTTAATAAAAAATTTAGTTGTATATAGAGTTTTGATTCCGACATTTTTTATGTTAAACATTATATTCTCTATTGTATCCGTATAATTTATCATTGCAGGAATTCTGTTAAGTGCAGACAAAGCAAAAAATATTTCTATTGTAGATTTAGTATTTGATGCAATTACACCTATAACTTCTTTTTCTTTTGTTTGTTTATTTAATTCATTGGCAAAAGCAAATACTTCACCAAAGAAACTTCCTAATGTAACAGGGCTTCTGTGTATATCGTCTAAAATTTTTTTTCTTCTGCCTACCAATGATAAACAATCTATCATAGATTCAAATATTGTTTTGTTTGAAAGGTTGCTGGCAAATTTCATTTCACACATAATATCGTAAAGTTTTGTTATAGCAATATTTCTTCTTTTAGCATCTGATAAGGATTGATTTACATTTAGTTTTCTTGGAGGCAGAATTGTGAGTTTAATGTTTCTTTGTCTTTTACTTTTTGTTTTTGCACCGAAATACGAAAAATCCGAATATTGTATACCTTCTATACATATAGGTAAAATATCGGCATTACTTTTATCTGCTATAACTGCAGGTCCGGGATAAACTTTCATAAGTCCGCCGGTAGTTGTAATTCTACCTTCAGGGAATATTACAACAATATGACCTTTTTTTATTTCATCTACAATAGATTTTACCACCATTACATTTGTGTTATCTACCGGGAAATATTTTATCATCTTCAAAAAAGGTTTTACCCAAAACTTTTTTGTTACATCCGTATTTATCGTAAAAGAAAGTTTTTCACCGAAAACTACCGAAAGAATAAGCCCGTCTATCACTGATGTATGATTAGCAATAATTAATGTGCCACCTTTACATTTATCAAAGTTTTCCTGTCCGATAATTTCAATTTTATAAAATATATCAATAAATCTTTTAGATATAATTCTCAGTAAATGTGCTGGCAAAATTCTACAAATATATATTGCGGTAATAATATTAAATAATGCAATTATACTTAAAACTACGGGAAACGAAAGTCCCATTTTTATGAAACTAAAACAAACTATAGCCTCTGCAATCATAAACAAAATGTTTACGATGTTGTTTATTGCAAAAACTCTTGCTCTGATTTTCCTGTTAGCTACAACTTGCAATACGGTTATCAGAGGAACAATATATAGTCCGGCAAATAGAGAATATGCAAAAACATCTATGATAACTCTTACTCCGGAAAAAGAAGATAAAAAGTTTTTTAACAAAATATCGGTAGTTAGTGCCATATATACATAATCTGCACTAAAAGATAAATCCACGATAAATATTGTCATAAGAATTACCGATATGGGAACATATTTTATTGAGATTTCTTTTTTTAATAAAAAATATGCAAGCATGGAACCGACAAAAGCACCTGAGGCTAATAATGTTGTTAAAACAATATATAAACTTTGTTGTCCCTTTAACACAATTTCCGCAAAATTTGGAATTTGATACACCAAAGCAACACCAATAAACCAAAACCAGGAAATACCTAAAATGCATAAGTAAATATCTTTTGAATAATTAAAATAAGATATATTTTTAAATGTAGTTTTAATAAAATTTACGGATATATTAATTTTTTGTGTGCTTGATTTCAGTTTAGGGATAAATAGAGAAGATATAAATCCTATAATTGCTATTGTCAGATATATAAAAAAAAGCCATTTTTTATTAACGGAATAAACCAGGATTCCGCAAATATTACCTAAAAGAATTGCAATATATGTCCCTGCCTGAATAAGGCTGTTTCCCGCAACCAATTTGGTTTTTTCTAAAAGTTCCGGAACGGCACTGAATTTTGTATTGTTCAACAAAACAGATAATATTCCGGATATAAATAAAACCGCAACTAAAAGCCACATACTTTTTAATAAAAAGCAGGTTGTTGCAATAATTGCCAATAAAAGCTGTGCAATTTTTATTAATTTTATTATTATGTCTTTTCTGTATTTATCTATAATTTCTCCTGCTGTTGCCGAAAAAAGCAGAGACGGTAACATAAATACTGCTATTAAAGACGAGGCTATAAAGAATCTTGTTGATAATGTATAAGAAGATGTTTTGTTTAGCATTATATATGTAACCAATGCTATTCTAAAAAATTATCGTTGAATATTCCTAAAAACTGAGATATATAAAAGTATAGATATTGTCTGCTAAAAAAAACTTTTATCAAATTTTTCACACAAGAGCTTCAACCTTTTTATAAATTTTGATAACTTTATGATTTTATAAAATAGTGCTTACTAAATCAATCATTAAAAGAGATTGGAAGTTTATAAAGTTTTAAAGAAAAACTATAATTTTTAAGTTTATATAAAATTCATAACAAAGTGCTGCGGATATTCTCTTTTCTATAGGTCTGTTTCTGCATTTAGTCTTGCTAATGTTTCTTTTGTTCTTTTTGATATTAAGTTTTATTCTATTTT
>ONUQ01000137.1 GCA_900321055.1 uncultured Elusimicrobia bacterium | reverse complement strand
CTTAAATGACTTAAGCCGAAATGTCTTAAAAACTCTTGTGTTGTTCCATATAATAATGGTCTTCCTAAAGTTTCCTTTCTACCAACTATTTTTATAAACTTTCTATCCGTTAATGTATCTATTACTCCACCACAATCTACACCTCTAATTACATCTATTTCTGCTCTCGTAATAGGCTGTTTATATGCAATTATGGCTAAAACTTCCATGGCAGACGGCGATAATTTTAATACCGTTCTTTCTTTTAATAACTTTTTTATCCAAACCGAATATTCCGATTTTGTAGCAAATGTCCATCCGTCAGCAACAAATTTAAGTTCAAAAGCTCTATCTAATTGAATATATTCCTGTTGCATTTCTTTTAATATATTTTCAACTTTAATATCTTCGGGTAACTCATCTTTAATAATAGCTTTAATTTCTCTGGTCAATAAAGGTTTATCTGAAACAAACAACAAAGATTCTATTATTTTTTTTACATCTTTAATTTCCATCATTATCCTCGGTATATTTATTTTCTAAATCTATAGGTTCTTGCTCTAAATCAAAATATTCTTCTTGTTTTACCTCTTCTTCTGCTTCTTGAGGTACATTTTTTTCTATATCCAAATCCAATTCATTTTTTTCTTCTTCTTTAACGATACTACCTTCGTCTTCTTCAGTATTACCATATAATCTATAAATTCTTATATCATCAAACAAATCAGATTGTTTTGCAACAACCTGTTTGCTTTTTACCAATTCAAGTACCGCCATAAAACATACTATCATTGCTGATCTGGACGGTTGTATTTTTGCTATTTCCGTAAAAGTTAAATATTGTTTACCTTCAAGTATATCAAGAATTTCTCTAATCTTTGTTTCTATAGGAATTTCCCTATACATTATTTCTCTAACTTCTTTAGGGAGAGTTTTTAATGCATTTTGAAAACTTTTTACAAGGTCATAAATCGTCGCTTCTATTTCAAAATCTTGTTCGGAAATCTTTGGTTCCGGTCTATAATATGTTTGAGAATATTCTTGTTCCTTATTAGATAACAACTTAGAAACTTCTTTATATTTTTGATACTCTAACAATCTTTCTTTAATTTTGTTAAGCTCTATATCCGCATCTTCTTTATCTTTTTCATCATCAGGCTGAAGCATTTTAACTTTTATCTGCATAAGTGTAGCAGCCATAACAATAAAATCCCCGGCTGTATCTAAATCTAAATTCTGAATATTTTCTATAGCCGCCAAGTATTCTTCCGTTATTTTAGAAATTTGTATTTCTTCTATTTCAAGGTCGCTTCTTCTCACCAATTTATAAAGCAACTCTAAAGGACCTTCAAAAGTTTCTAAATGTACATCATATTCCATAAAAAAATACTCCATATTGTGGATGTATGAATATTTTGATTAGCTTATATTTTAAATCTTATGCAATTTTTAGTTGAATAATTGAATATGTTATATTTGAATATTTAAAACTATCAACATCCAATATATATCAAAAAATCTTTACTGCCTTTTTTATTTCCTGCATAGTCTTATCTGCTTCAAATCTTGCTTTTTCTTTACCTTCGTTTAATATTTTTTCAACATAAGATTTATCTTTTAGAAGCTCATTTCTCTTTTCCATCATAGGTTTTGCAAACTCACACATTAAAGCCATAAGTTCTTTTTTACATTTCATACAACCTATACAACCTTGTTTACATTCTTCTTTTCTTTTTTGAGCATCTTTATTAAAAAGTTCCTGAAAAGCAAACACTACACACCCTTCGGGATGCCCTATATCCGTAGCTTTTATTCTTGCAGGATCGGTATACATTGTTTTAACTTTTCTAACTATTTCATCTTCCGTTTCTGCTATAAGAATTGAATTATTATACGATTTGGACATCTTTCTTCTATCAAGTCCGGGAACCCTTGCAGATTTTGTAAGTAATGCTTGAGGTTCTAACAAAACTTCACCATAAAAATTATTAAATCTTCTTGCTATTTCTCTTGAAAATTCCAAATGTGCCAATTGATCTTCGCCAACAGGTACACTTTGTGCTTTATATAACAAAATATCCGAAGCCATAAGAACAGGATAACCCAAAAAGCCATAATTGTTCAAATCTTTGGATTTAATTTCATTTAACTGTTCTTTATAGGTGGGACATCTCTGTAACCAACCTAAAGGAGTAATCATAGATAATATTAAAAATAATTCGCTATGTTGGGCAACTTCGGATTGCCTGAAAATTGTTGCCTTATTCGGATCTATTCCTACCGTAAGCCAATCTATAACCATATCTATAGAATCATCTTTTATTCTTGATGTGTCTGCATAATTGCTTGTTAAAGCATGTAAATCAGCCACCATATAAAAACATTCAAAATCTTGTTGTTGTATATTTATCCAATTTTTTAATGCACCGAAATAATGACCTAAATGTAATCTTCCGGTAGGTCTCATTGCCGATAAAACTCTTTTATTTGCCATACTAATTCCTTTATATAGTTCCGATTAAAAAATTAATCAATGAATTCGCTATAGGACCTATAATTTTCCATAAAATATTTGTTGCTAAAAGTATTAAAATTATAAAAAAACCGTATCTTTCAATTGCTGCATATTTTTGTGCTAATTCCCTTGGCATCAAAAACAAAACAACTTTTGAACCGTCAAGCGGGGGAATCGGAATAAGATTAAATATCAACAAAACAACATTTATAATAACAACATATTGCAATATGATATACACTGAAGCAAAAACCGACATTTCCGGAGCAAAATTTCTAATTGCAGACATTAGAATTCCGGCAATTACAGCTAATATAAAATTTGCAGTAACTCCTGCCAAAGAAACATATACCATATCTCTTCTTATATTCTTTAACCTAAGCAGGTTTATAGGAACCGGTTTTGCCCAACCAAAAACAGGTCCGCCTACCAACATTAAACATAAAGGAAGAATTATAGAACCTATTATATCTATATGATTAATAGGATTTAAAGTAAGTCTTCCCAAATCTTTGGCGGTAGTGTCTCCTCTCATATAGGCAACCAAACCGTGTGCTACTTCGTGAACTATTACAGAAAATAATAAAACTGCTATTGCTATAATGTATTTCATTTTAGTTTTATTTATTAATAAAAATATCAATAAATTCTATACTTTTTTATGGTCAGTTGTCAAACAGATGTAGAGGTTCAATACATATTGGACTTTTAGGAATAACAATAGGGTAGCATATTTTTATTTAAAAAATCCATAGGAGTAATGTAAT
>ONUQ01000077.1 GCA_900321055.1 uncultured Elusimicrobia bacterium | reverse complement strand
TTGCAATTTGTTTGATATTTCTACCGTTTGTTTATTTTGTCCTATAATTACAGGTATTATTTGAGTTTGTCCGTTATCTTTTATATATTCATGAATATGTTTAAACAAAGTATTTAATTTTTGTTTTTTTTCTTTTATTAAATTTATTTTATTTTCTATAAGCCAATTCGTCCACATTACATTAACCGGAGTAAGTGCCGTTGAAAAAATAAACGAACCTGACTTATTAACAAAATAATCAATATATGTTTTGTTTGCAACACAAAAAGCACCTACGGAAGCAAATGCTTTACCTAATGTTGCAGTTATTATATCAACATCGTTTGAAACATTTACCGTTTCGCTGATTCCACATAAATTCTTACCGAATACACCGAAAGCATGTGCTTCATCTATAATTAAAATACAATCATATTTATTTTTAAGTTCAACAAGCTTTTTAATATCTGCAATGTCGCCATCCATACTGAAAACAGATTCCGAAATTATAACTGCCTTTTTATATTTTGTTCTGTGTTTTTGCAAAAGTGTTTCCAAATGTTGATAGTCCAAATGTTTATATCTGTAAAAATCCGTTTGTGAAAGTTTCATTCCTGCAATAATACTTGCATGGTTAAGTTTATCACAAAAAATAACATCCCCTTTTTGAACAAGAGAAGATATTGTTCCTAAATTGCATTGATAACCGGTATTATAAAGTAAACAAGATTCTTTATTAAAAAGTTTTGCCAAATTATTTTCAAGTTTTGAATATATTGATGATGTGCCTGTTAAAAGGCGGGCAGATGCTGAAGAAAATAAAAATTCGTTATTATTTTTATTTGTTTCAATAAATTCTTGAATAATGTCCTTATTTGTACTTAATCCCAAATAATCATTGGAAGATAAATTTATATACTTTTTACCGTTAACAATAATATATTTATCTTCTTTATAAGAAATGTTTGATATTTTTCTTAAACAATCTTCTTGTTTTAATTTAGTAAGTTCTTGTTCGTAAAAATTCATTGTAAAAACACCTCTATACAATTCCTGTCTTTGTAAATGCCTGTTTACAAAGTTCTACAACTTGTTTCATTTCTTTTTCGGTTATTGTAAGCGGAGGATTAAAATACATAACATCACCTAAAGGTCTTAACAAAAGCCCTAATTTTAAAGCTTCTTTATATATTTGATAACCTGTTCTTTTTTTAGAATCTAACGGTTCTTTTGTTCTTTTATTTTTAACAAGTTCTATTGCATTTATTAAACCTATACTTCTTATATCGCCCACAAACTTATTTGAAGAAAAAGTTTCCTTTATTAAATTATTAAAAAATACTGCTTTTTTTTGTACTTTTTCTATAATTTGTTCATTTTTTAAAATATTTAAAACTTCCAAAGCGGCAGCACTTGCAAGCGGATTACCCGAAAAAGTATGAGAATGTATAAACATTTTTCCTTTGTTGTAGTCGGTATAAAATGCTTTATAAATTTTGTCGTTGGTTAATGTTAATGCCATAGGCAAATATCCACCGGTTAAACCTTTACCCACACACATAATATCCGGTGTTATATTCGCATGATTACATGCAAACATTTTGCCTGTTCGCCCGTAACCTGATGCTATTTCGTCTGCTATCAAATGAATATTATATTTTGTACATACTTTTCTTAACTTTTTCAAATATTTTTGAGAATAAATTCGCATTCCGGCAGAACCTTGTAACATAGGTTCTATTATAAATGCTGCAATATTTTTATGTTCTTTTTCCAAAACTTTTTCGGCATAACAAAAACATTCGGCATCACAGTTTTTTCTTTCTTTTTTAAAAGGACATCTGTAACAATCAGGGCCTTGTACTCTTAAAATGTCTATAAGTAACGGCTGAAAAATTTTAGAATATAAATCTACCCCGCCTACCGATAATGCACCAACAGTTTCACCATGATAAGCATCCGATATTGCCATAAACTTTTTCTTTTGCGGATTGCCTGTTTGATGATGATATTGAAAACTCATTTTCAGTGCAGCTTCTACTGCCGATGAACCGTTATCGGTAAAAAACACTTTTGATAAACCTTTCGGTGCCACCGATATAAGTTTTTCAGATAAATCTATTGCAGACTTGTTACTGAAATTTGCAAAAATAACATGTTCCAACTTTTTTAGTTGGTTTGATACGGCTTTATTTATTCTTATGTTACAATGTCCTAAAAGATTACACCACCACGAACTTATAACATCGGCATACTTTTTGCCGTGTATATCATATAAATATAAACCTTTAGCATGGTCTATTATCATTGGCGGTAAAGTTTCGTAATCTTTCATTTGTGAACACGGATGCCAAATATATTTTAAATCTTTTTTTTCTAAATTCATTTTATTCCTCAAAAAAATTTTTTTGTATAAAAATTTCTTTTGCATTGTTTTCCACCATCGCAATTACTGGAATGCCTGTGAGATATTCTATTTGTTTTTTATTATCTATATGCATAAAATTGTTTTTATCATAAAAGTTCATTATTATACCTTTTATGTTTATGTTAAATTTTTTTGCATATTCTACGGTTAAAACTGTAGAATTTATTGTTCCAAGCAAAGATGATGCAACAAGTATTACATCAGTATTTAAACTTTTTATAATGTCAGTAAGAAAAATTTCATTATTTTTTTCCGTAGATATTTGGCAAACAAGCCCGCCACATCCCTCAATAACCATAAAATTATATTTAGATTTTAAAGTATTAAAATCAGTTTGTATTTTATCTAATAAAATTGTTACTTTTTCAATTTGTGCCGCAAGATGCGGAGAAACTGCAGTTTTAAAAACATAAGAAACTAAATTTTTAGGTTTAGTTTTTATTTCTGCAATATCGCAAACATATTTTGCATCGCTGGGAACAAATTCGTTATCCATAACTTCTACTCCGCTTAGAACCGGCTTAAAATATCCTGCATTTATGTTATTATCTCTTAAATATTTTACAAGTAAAGCAGTAACAAATGTTTTACCTATATCGGTTGATGTTCCTGCAACAAACATTGATTTTTTCATTAAAAATACTCCAACTAAAAATACAATATAAACTTAACCACTAACGACAATCAATTAATAATAATTATATCTTTTTTTTAACTATTTTTATACTTAGAAATTTTAAATTTGATAAAATATATATCAAATAAATCTAAAAGGAGATTTTATGAAAATAACTTTATACATTATATTGATAATAGCCGTAATTGCCGGAGTATCTTCTTTAGTTCATTTATACAAGGTATCTAAAAGAAATAAGACGGAAATGGCAAAATATTCAAACACCGTTTCATTAACGGCAAATTTAGGTAAAACACTCGTAATTTATTATTCTTTAACGGGACGAACAAAAGATATAGCTTTACAAATACAATCACTTACAAATGCCGATATTTATGAAATAAAACCTAAAGAAGAAATAAAACAAGGACCTTCGTTGTATATAATATCCAAAAAACAAATTTCTTCACAAAATTATCCCGAAATCATAAATGATTTTCCTAATATAGATGAATATGACACAATTTTTGTCGGTTCACCTATATGGTGGTATACCGGTGCACCTGTTGTACTTGAATTTTTAAAAGAGTTTGATTTTAAAAATAAAAATGTAGTTCCTTTTTCAACACAGGGAAGCAATTACGGAACTTATTTTGAAGATTTTAAAGCCAAAGCTAAAAATGCAAATATTTTAAAAGGTGAATC
>ONUQ01000084.1 GCA_900321055.1 uncultured Elusimicrobia bacterium | reverse complement strand
GCTAAGAACGATATAAATGTGGATCTGAGTGAACCCATAAATACAAGAACCATTATACCGGCCAAAAATGCTCCTAAAAACAAATGTTCCAAAACCGTATGAACCGATGCTCTAATGGAACCGCTTTGATCGGACATTATTGCAATTTTCATATCGGGAGGAAGAGTTTTCTCTATCATTTTAATTTTGTCTTTTACACCATCTATAACTTTCAATGTATTTGAACCGCTTTGTTTTTTAACTTCCAAAGTAACACATCTGACATCATCCAACAATGCACTTTGTTGTTCATATTCTCCGCTATCTTCAACATCCGCAACATCTGAAAGTTTTATCGGAACTCCATTTTTTGTAGCAATAAATATATTTTTAAAATCATCTACGGAAGGAACTCTACCTAAAATTCTTAAACTGTAAGATTCGTGATTTTGTTCTACTTTTCCACCGGGAATTTCAAAATTTTGTTGTGCAAGTGCCGATGTAACACTTGTTATAGGAATTTGTAAAGAATAAAGTTTTAACGGATTTATTGTAACATGAACTTCTCTTTGTCTTCCGCCGACAATACTAACGGAACCAACTCCTGAAGTATTTTCAATAACCTCTTTAACTTTTTTCTTTGCAAGTTCCGTAAGCTCAATAATATTCCTATTACCCGTAACAACAACATTTAAAATAGCTGAAGCATCCATATCCAGCTTTAAAACAACTGAAGGGTCTGTTCCGTCAGGAAATTTTGATTTAACCTGTTCTATTTTATCTCTGACTTCCTGAATACCAACATCAGGATTTTTATCCATATCAAACTTAACAAATATAACGGAAACACCTTCCATGTTATAAGAATGAATTTCATCCACACCGGAAATTTCATTTACACCTTCTTCTATATATTTTGATACAGAAGTTTCAATTTCTTCAGGGCTTGCACCTGCCAAAACTGTTTGAATAATTGTTGCAGGGATATCCATATTAGGATACATACTAACTCCCATACTTTTATATCCCATTAAACCAAGGAACATTAATGAAACACTTATCATTATGGTAAAAACAGGTCTATATATAAAAAATGCGGCCAATCCGCTATGTTGTTTTTCTTTTTTATTTTCTTGCATAGTTTAACTCCTACTTTTGTATCTCTATCTTACTGCCATCTTTAATCCCATAAACAAATTGTAAAATTTTACTTCCGTCACTAAGCCCTTCAATTTGCCAATAATTGTTATTTTTAAATTTAACTTCAATATCTTTTCTAACTGCGGTTTTATAATCTTCTGACGGAACTAGAACATAATTCTTACCGTCTTCATCTTCATAAACACTTTTCTTAGAAACAGACAAAACATTTTTTACTTCTTTTAACGAAATGTCTACTCTGGTAAACATACCGGATTTTAACAGTCCTTTAGAATTGGAAGCCTTAAATTCAACGGCAACACTCCTGCTTAAAGAATCTACAACAGGGCTAATAACATCAAGTTTAGCTTCAAATTTTCTGTCAGGGTATGCATCAACGGTAAGATTTGCAATCTGCCCTTTATAAATTTCTCCTACATATCTTTCGGGAACATCAACTTTTATTCTTAAAACGGATTGGTTAACTACTAATGCTATAGGAGTTTGTGTAGTTACATTTTCACCTGGATCTCTATATATTTTTGCAACAACTCCGGATAATGTTGAAGGAACTATTACAGGTTCATATTTTGCACCTACTTCGTCTCTGTCTATCAATGCTATTGTTTGATTTTTTAAAACTTTATCTCCTTCTCTTAAAATATTTCTCTGCAATTTTCCGTTGATTCTCGGATAAATAATAGCTTCTTCCAATGCTTTTATACTTCCGGATGTTATCAGTTTATGTCTTAAATCTCTTTTTTGGACAGTTTCTGTTTTAACCGTAAATACATCTTTTGATACATCATTTAGTATAAGTGCCGGATCTTTTTTTACAAAAGAAATATAAACTATATATGCAATTATACAAATAATAAAACACCATACCATTTTACTAATAAACCTGCTTTCTTTTGATTGTCTTCCTGCTTTTGATTCTTTATTCATAATCTTCTATCTCCATTCCTACTGCAAAATTTAAATCTGATAAAGCTATATGTGCATCATATACTGCTTGAACATAGGTCAAACTTGACTCATTCAAGTCCGATATTGCATCATTTAATTCCAATTGACTTATTAAACCGTTTTCATACCTCAACATCTTTGAGTTTAAATTTTCTTGTGCTCGTTCCACAACACCTTTTGTAGCTTCTATTCTCTTTTTAGCTTCTTCTAAATTAAGCCATGCTTCTTTTACCTGTATTCTTATATTTTTCTTTAAATTTTCATAACTTGCTTGGGCATCTTCATAATATTTTTCTTTTTGTTTTATTTGTGAAGATATTGAAAAACCGTGAAATATAGGCATACTTAATTGTATTCCTACATTAGAGCCCCAATAATAATGATTTTTATCCGGTACTCCATCTTTAGTATATGCAAAATATCCGTAATTTCCGTAAGCGGAAAGGTTAGGATAATGGTCTGATTTTGCTATTTTCAAATTAGTTTCTGCTATATCTGCCGCCAATTTTGATACTATAAGTTCAGGTCTTTTTCCATAAGCCATATCATATAATTGTTGTAAAGTATTTGTATTATATGGTAAAATTAAATCTTTTTCTGTCCATGTTAAGAATATCGGGGATTCAGGATCTTTGTTCAGTATCTGTCTTAAATGCAATGTCGCAAGTTCAACATTTTTTCGTGCTTGCAACAATTGAGGAACAATATTATCTACTCTTACCTGTTGAGTTAAAACATCTAAATCACTTGATAAACCTTTTTTATACCTTTCTTTTGTCTGATATAAATGTTGATTAGCTACATCAAGATATGTTTCTTCCACATGAACTAATGCAGATGCATAAATTATGGTATAACAATAATTTATTACGGATTTTGCAACCAAAGATTTCGTATGTTTCAATTGATAAGCCGCACTTTCCGCCTGCAACCTTCCAAACTCTTTAGTATTTTTTATTTTACCGCCTGTCCACAAAACCCAATTTGCCGTTAATTTTGCATTATATGTATTGTTTGTCGGTGCTGTTTCTATCAATTTGTCTGCTGTAGCATTTAATACTTTTGTTCTTAAAATCGCTCTATTATAACTCGCATCCAAATCTAAATAAGGATAATACGATGATTTCATTTGTCTATACAATTCTTCGTTTATTTCCTTCATCTTCGTTGCAGAATAAACCTGATAACTATCCTTCATTGCTATTTTTACCGCTTCTCTTATAGTTATTTTTGTTCCTTCTTTTTGTTCTATTTCTTTAAACAGTTTTACATTCATCGGGATATTTTTCGAAAAATCCGCTGCAAATATATTCATATTTAACAGTAATATTAAAAATGAACTTACTAACTTCTTCATTTTTTATTGTCCTCTCATTTTCATATTTTTTATTCTTTATATTCTACTATGCAATTGGTTTTATTTACCATAAAAATTTTAAAGGATCCAAACTTACACCTTTTTTCTTTATTGTAAAATGCAAATGCGGTCCGGTAGATCTGCCGGTAGAACCGCTTTTTGCTATTATTTGTCCTGCTTTGACTCTTTGTCCGACTCTAACAAGTATTTTTGACAGATGTCCATAGTGAGTTACATATCCGTTCTGATGATCAATAAAAACAGCTGTTCCATAATGCCCGACATCAGTACTTGCAACGGTTACAATACCGGCTGCAGCGGCACCTACTAAAGTACCTGTTTTAACCGCAATATCTATTCCGCCATGCTTACTGATTTTACCTGTAATAGGATGTCTTCTTGTTCCAAAAGTGCTGGAAAGTCGCCCTGCCAGCGGAGATCTAAATAAATCTCTCAATGCATATTTTTCCTGCATAGATTCGTTTAACAAATCTACTGCCGGTTTTTTGCCGGGTATAAAAATATAATATTCTTTGGATAAATCTTTTATCCCATAATTTGTTTGTTTTAAAACAGATTCTTCTATATCATACTTTTCTGCTATGGATTGCCAAGTATCATTAGAACTTATAGGATGCAGAGTTCCACCGGTAGAAGGCATCAATAAATTTTGATTTATACTTACATTGTATGTTTTCATTTGCGGATTACAACCGATTACGGTATGAACCGAATACCCGTGATGTTTTGCTATACCCCAAAGGTTTTCTCTTCTTTTTACTTTATGTATGGAAAATTTTACACCTTTGGTTCTCATAAGCAAGTATTTCATCCTTGCATTAACATCATCTATAAGTTCTTGTTTGGTATATTGCGGTAAATTTACAACCATAGCCGACTGCAAGTTAGCTTGAGCTATAGCATGAACTTTTGAATCTATGACAAAATAAGATATTATTAAGAAAACAAGAAATATAGACCATCTAAGTATAATGTTCTTCATCTTTATATATCCCAAAATATTAAAATTAAACTACACTCCGTACATACAATTTAACAACATTTATAATCTATGGTGTTTTCTAATTCTATTAGTTTTTCAACTACAAAACACCTCTATTTAAATATATATCCTACATTATATATCACAAATATTGACTATATAAAACTTCTAAACTTTCTAAAATCAACTCTCATAGTCATTCGGTATTTCAATTATTCTATAATTTCAATCACCTTTTATTCTTCTGTATATTTGCTATCTTAGATATTGCTTTATCAAATCCCAAGTCTATTATCGTGTCAATGATATTTTTCATTTGAGATAAAACACCGTTTATTTTCTCTTTATCAATGTTATTGAAATTTGATAAAACAAAATCAATTATTTTCGCATGCTGTGGTAAAGGTCCCATACCTAACTTCATTCTCGCAAATGCAGTCGTTCCTGTTTGGGTAATAATTGAATTTACTCCGTTATGTCCTCCGGAAGATCCGGTTGCTCGAAACTTATATTCTCCTATAGGTATTGAATAATCATCATATAAAACTAACATCTCTTGAGGAACAATTTTATAATATTTTAAAAGAGCTACTATAGGAAACCCTGAATTATTCATAAAAGTCATAGGTTTTGCTATAAGT
>ONUQ01000144.1 GCA_900321055.1 uncultured Elusimicrobia bacterium | reverse complement strand
GGTGCTTCAAAATGTTATGTTATAGATGCTAAAAAAGAATTTGTAACAGACTATATATTCCCTGCAATAAAAGCAAATGCTCTTTATGAAAACAGATATTTATTAGGTACTTCGCTTGCCAGACCTGTAATTGCAAAAAAAATTGTTGAAATAGCAAAGAAAGAAAATGCAGATGCAATTTGTCATGGTGCAACAGGTAAAGGAAACGATCAGGTAAGATTTGAACTTGGCTTTAAAGCTTTAATGCCGGAAGCAAAAATAATTGCTCCCTGGAGAATTTGGAATATAAAATCAAGAAACGATGCAATAGACTATGCTAAAAAAAGAGGAATTCCCGTTCCGGTAACAAAAGCAAAACCTTATTCATCCGATGCAAACCTTTGGCACATTTCTTATGAAGGCGGAGTATTGGAAGATACTGAAAATGAATGGGACGAAGATATGTTTCAAATGACGGTATCTGCAAAAGATGCTCCAAATAAAGCAACTTATGTAAAAATAGATTTTGTTAAAGGTATTCCGGTAGCAATTAACGGTAAAACTTTTGAACCTGTATCTTTAATTCAAAAACTTAACGATGTTGCAGGTGCAAACGGTATCGGAAGAATAGATATAATTGAAAACCGTCTTGTAGGTATGAAATCAAGAGGAGTTTATGAAGCTCCCGCCGCCACACTTTTATATTTTGCACATAACGAACTTGAATCTATGACAATAGATAGAGATACGGCACACTACAAAGAATTGATAGCACACAAATATGCTGAACTTGCATATAACGGATTATGGTTCAATCCGTTGAGAGAAGCTCTTGATGCATTTATAGATGTAACTCAAAAATATGTTACGGGTTCTATAACCGTAAAACTTTATAAAGGAAATATGATTGTAGTTTCAAGAAAAGCTAAAAATCCTTTATATTGGGAAGAGCTTGCAACATTTGATAAAGACGAAATTTATAATCAAAAAGATGCGGAAGGATTTATCAATTTGTTCGGTTTACCGACAAAAGTTCAGGCTTTGATGAGAAAAGGAAAATAAAAATCGCAAAGCGATTTTTATAGAATTATACAAAAGAGTAGAGATTTTTCTCTGCTCTTTTTTATTATTCATTCTTTGATAATTCTTCGTTTATACTATTAACTAATCTCTCTTTTTCATTACTTCCGGTTGTACTAAATCTAATAAATGGTAAATTGTATTTTCTTAATATACTATTTTTTATTTTATCTCTTTCTGCTTGTTTTGTTCCTTCTCTATGATACTTTTCACCATCAACTTCAATTACCATAAATGGTTTTTTAGTTATTTTATTGTATATCAAGAAATCAACATGTGTCCAACTCCTAGATAAATAATTGCTTTCTTCCGGAGATAATTGTTGTGTATTTCTAATAATCATTCTTAGTGGCACATGTACAGCAATACTAAAATTATTAGATTTAAATTTTTCTTCTATTGTTTCTTTTATTGTTCCATACATTATATTTTCACTGTCATATTGAGAGATTTTTTTATATTTTTCCAAATATTTCTTCCGCAACTATATAAATAATCAAATACAGAATATACTTTACTCTGTTTAATATCTCAATTATTGTATTTTATGTATTCTAACAGATCATTAATATTTGTATTTTTGGATTGTTCATTAGCATTAATTATAACTATTAGTTGTTCTATTGCACGAGATATAATCACATTTAATCTTCTTAAATCATCTGTAAAATCGGTAATTTCGTTATCAACAGTAGAAAGTATAATAACCTTATTTTCTCTCCCTTGGAATTTATCAACAGTATCTGCTTTTATAGTTGTATTTTTAAATGTTTTCTGTAATAAATCTGCTTGATTTCTGTAAGGAGTAACTATTCCTATAGAACCATCTGTTAGGCATAAATTTTCATTAGGTATTATTTCGTTTTGAATAACATCTATTTGTCTTTGGTTTATATGCTTATGATCATATGCTCTTGCATGATTTCCTTCTACTGTTTTATAAACGATAAGTGGTTTTTTTTCACCTTTTGACTCTGTTAATATTATTAACTGATTATCATAAAATTTTTTATTACAAAAATCTATTATTTTTGGATGACATCTATAATGTTCTCTTAATAAAGTTCTGGGAACATTGGGAAAAATCTTTATCATTGCAGATAATAAACTGTTATTTTTATATCTATAACTTTCAGGTAAATTATATTTCTCAAATATTAAATCTGTTTCTCTTGCTAAATCAGACTTAACGACATTAGGTAATTGTTTCAAATCACCAACTACAATTACTTTCTTTGCACAAGATAAAGCTAACATTCCGGTACATATATCAACTTGTGAGGCTTCATCAACAATTACATAATCATATAAAACATCTTTATGTAAACAATTTCTTAATGAATAAGTTGTGCTTAAAACTACGGGATAATCTTTCACAAAATTTTCCGAATCAGTTTGTAGATCTTCAATAGCATAAACTTTCCTTTTTTTATTACGATATTTAATTGACAAAGCCGCCTTGAAAATATCCTCTGATTCCTTTGAGTAGTCTTTCATTTCTTTTTTAAAATCAAAGGCTTGTAATAAGTCCGACAAATGTTTAATTCTCTGTTTTAATTCATTTATTTTCAATTCATAAAATCTTTGGCTATATATTGATGTTAAATAGTCCTTCGGATACTTTTCTAATAACCGTTTTACTATAATTCTTCTAAAAAAATTCATATGCAGTTTTTCTGCAACAATATAAAAAGTATTTGCTATGAAATTTGTATTCTTCAATATTTCATCATAAGCTTCTATCAAAATACTCATTTCCAAAGCTTTATTAAAAGATTTAATTTTTTTTAGTTCTTGGGGTTCTTCTTGAACACCAAAACTTTCAGTATATTGCTTATGATGTTTAAATTCTATCTCTATAGCATCTAATTCTTGTTTTAATTTTGCAAGTTCTACTTGATCAACCAAACTCTGTCGTAATAACTTATATCTTTCTTTTAAGCGAATAATTTTTTTGTTAATTAATATTAAATCCATTTCCCATGATTCAATATTAGGTAATGGTTTTTGAGAATCAATAAATTCTTGCTTATTCTCCATCTTACCTAAATATGCAGCAATAAAATCAACATTATATTTTTTCAATTTATCTATAACATTTTTAGTCGCAGAATTATTACTTGAAACAACTGCAACAGTTTCGTTTCTGATTACTGCATTTGCTATGATATTTAAAATTGTTTGTGTTTTTCCGGTTCCCGGAGGTCCTTCAATAATCGATATTTTATTTGACATAGCTTTTTCTACAGCTTCTTTTTGACTTATATTGAAACCAAAAGGATATACCACTAATCTTTCCGGAGTTTGATGCATGTCTTTTCTATTTTCTACCTTCGGTGCTTTTTCACTCAAAAAATTATACAAAACAGTTTCTTCTTTTACAGATTTAATTTTTTCAAAGTTTTTTGACAGTATTTTGATGTCTTCTTTTTCTAAACTTATTACATTGGCGATTTCTTTAAAATAATCTAGGCGAGATTCTGCTCTTTTGTCTTCCTGTGTTGGATCTACGATTTTTACATTTCTTAAGTTATATTTAAATTGTTTACCATTTTTAAATGTAATTAATATATGATACCTATCACATTTTTCAAAATGTGATATACTTGAAGTTTTGTCTTCGCCTTTTAGAAATATTTTTATATTATCCAATTTTATCTCTGTATGTTAAAATATTTATATTAGATTACAAAATTTTAAGAGCCTTTTCCATTTGAT
>ONUQ01000140.1 GCA_900321055.1 uncultured Elusimicrobia bacterium | reverse complement strand
TACTGTCACTGCGAACCCGTTAGGGTGTGGCAGTCTATGGAAAATAAAAAACAACAACGGAAACGGCGGTGGATTGCCACGACCTTCGGTCACGGAATGACGGCAAAGGCAAAGATGGAAACGGCATTTTTTTATGGATTCCCGATTACTACTTTCGGGAATGACAAAAAAGAGGAAAACGGATTTATTTTTTTTTGATTTCGGTACACAAAATATGGAAATGCGAGATTATGCAAAAAATTTGCTTATTTTAGTTTGTTGCAAACTTCATAAAAAACTTCATCAACAGTAACAAGTTTCATACAAATCAAATTCGTACAATTCCTGTTCCTACATGGTTGGCAAGCCACTTTCTTTTGAATAATTACAGTATTACCTTTAAAAGGACCTGTTCTGTTTGCATCTGTCGGACCTAAAATTGCAATTGACGGAACTTTTAATGCCGTTGCTATATGCATAGGACCTGCTTCGTTTGCCAAAAATAAATTTGTAAATTTAAATAATGCCATAAGCTGTTTTAATGTAAGCTTTCCCGTAAGATTCACTATTTTCTTTGTTTTAGATAAAGATATTATTTCTTCATCAAGACCTTTTTCGCTTGCTCCGCCTTCTTTACCGCCTATAAGTATTACATTAACCTTAAAAAGTTCATTTATTAAATCTATGGTTTGTGCAAATTTTAAACTTGACCATCTTCTTGATATCCAACCGCCACCGGGATGAACTAAAACAAGCTTTTCATCTAAATCAATTTTTTCTTTTTTTAGTATTGCTTTAATTTCTAAAATATATTTTTCATCTATTTGTAAATTAAAATCTAAATTATTTATATCAAACTCGCAACCGAGATATTTTGCAACTGCCAAATGTCTTTCTATGCAATGTGTATCTTTTGTCCAAGGTTTAATTTCTTTGGAAAACAACCAAGAAAATTCTCTCATTCCGTTTGTGGATGATGAAGCAAGTTTATATTTTGCTCCTGCCATTTTAACTATAACTGCCGATTTAAACAGACCATGAAAATCTATACTTAAATCAAACTTTTGGTCTCTTAAATTTTTATACATTTGTTTTAAATACGAAAGAGTGATTTTTGTTCTGTCAAACACGATTAAATTATCTATTATAGAGTTTCCGCTTAAGATTTCCGCACATCTTTCGTCTGCTATCCAACTGATATGCGAATGAGGATATTTCTTTTTAATTTCTACAACAGCAGGTAAAGCAAATATTATATCACCCATTCTGCTCGGTTGAACTATCAATATTTTAGGTTTAAGACTGTTTTCTAAAAACTCTATAATTTTATTTGCCATTATAAATACTCTTTAATTATTTTTATATTTTTTTCTATTGCACCTTTTTGGCTGTTTACAACTTCAAGTGCTTTTTTACCGGTTTCTTCTCTCAAATTCTTATCACTTAAAAGTTTTGTAGCTATATCAAAAAATTCTTTATCGTTTTTAATTTCAAATGCACCGTTATTTTTTAACGAAACGGACTCGTTTTCAAAATTAAACATATACTGTCCGAAAATTATCGGTTTAGAATAAGCTGCCGGTTCTATAGGGTTTTGCCCGCCTTTATTTACAATTGAACCGCCTATAAAAACTATATCCGATACGGAATATATGGCTTGTAATTTTCCAAAAACATCTATGATTATTACATCTTTTATGGAATTTGTAAGTTTGGAAAAAAGTTCAAAAGATAAATTATTCTTTTTTAATAAAGAAACAATTTCCTGAACTCTTGAAATATGTCGCGGTGCAAGAATTAATTTTAAATTTTTAAAATTTTCTTTTAACTTTATAAAAGTTTTTATTACTATACTTTCTTCCCCTTCCCTCGTGCTACCTGCAGTAAATATAAAATCTTCAGAACTAAAATATAAATTTTCTTTTGTTACGGTCTCACTTTTAAAATCTCTGTCATATTTTATATTTCCGGTAATACCTACTTTATCTTTATTACCTGCCAATTCCACAAATCTGTCATAGTCATGTTGATTTCTAACCGAAATATAATTAATAAGATTTAAAAAAGGTTTCCAAAAAAATTTAGTTAATTTGTAGTACGGAAAAGCTCCTTTAGAAATTCTTCCGTTAACCGTTATAATTTTTGTTCCTTCTTTATTCGCACAAGTTATCATACCGGGCCAAAATTCCGTTTCTATAAGTATAAGAACATCCGGCTTTATTTTTTTTATCATAGAAGAAATAAACGGATACGAATCTACGGGAGCAAGAGCAAAATAAGATATTCCTTTTATTTTTGAAACATATTCTCTTGCGGATTTTGTAATAGTAGAAACGATAATATTATAATCTTGCAAATGTGATATCATCGGTTCTACTGCCTTTGCTTCACCTAAAGAAGCACAATGTATCCAAACTGTTTTTTTATTTTTATCAAGTTTAAGCTCTTTCCATTGGGATAATCTTTCTTTTATGCAATAAAAAAATTCCTGCCGATTTTTCTTGCCTGCCAAAATAATCGCCAAAAGTATAGGAACCAAAAATATTATAAGTAAACAATTGTATAAAAAGAGTAATATATTAATCATATCTATTATTATATATTAAAATGAAGTCATTTGTATATTATTTAAAAAATACAAATTTTATATATTGTTTTTTCTTTTATAAAAATTTCAAATTTTTTAATCAATTTGCACTAACATATTTTTTATAATTTGATAATGGTCCCCAAAAAATCGGTCTTGCATGGAATCCAAACTGCCTAACGGTATCCAGCTTGCACCGTAAGCATCAGTGCTACCTTTTACTTTGGGTAATTCTTTTAATTTTAAATTAATCAAAAAACAGTGAGTAATACCTCTGCCTCTGGTTTCTCTGTACGGTTCGTCAAATACCTTTGTTAATTCTATACTGTTTTTTAGTATTGATTTATCAACATCTATCCCTGTTTCTTCTTTAAGTTCTCTTACCGCACAATCTTTAAGATATTCGTCAGGATTTAAAAATCCTCCCGGCATTGCATATAAATCTTTACCCGGATTATATTTTCTTTTAATCAATAATATTTGCCCTTTACAAATTACCATTGTATCTGTTGTAACAAATATCGGTTGAAACGGTGCATTTTCCCATTTCTTTTTATAATCGGTTATAAACTTTTTTTCACTAACCAAATTATTAAATAATTCAATATTATTTTTTTTCCAATTTAAAAGCCATTGATATACATCGGCATTTACGGCAGATTGTGTTATTTTGGCTTTTTCAAAAAACAAATCTCTTATTTCGGTTGCGGATAATCCGTTTTCCAATTCGGGCACATCTATAAATTTCCATTGCGGAAAATAATTAAGATAATAAGAGCTTGAATCTTTTTTGTAGCCGATTATACCTATCTTATCGTTTTTATTTGTTATTTTAGATACTTGTTCCTGTATATCTTTAAGCCACCAATTAAAATTATAATTGGAATTAGGTTGAAGTATAAACTCTATATCATAATCTTTAAAATCTTTAACGGAAGAAATCATATCTCTTCTTTCTTCTGCCGTCCACGGATTTCTAATGTTTCTGGCTCTTTTAGCCGATCCGATAACTATTATTACTTTGGTTGCCGTCTCTAATGCCATTTTTACTATTTTATAATGAGCATTGGTAAACGGTTGAAATCTTCCTATATAAACTATTGCATCTAATTTATTCATCTTAAATTTCCTCAAATTTATGTCTGCTGTTTTTATGCATTCTATCTATTTTTTCTTTTATTTCTTCATTATCACATTTACCTGTTTTAATATATTCATCTAAAACTTTATATGTAAAACCGTACTTTTGTTCATCCGTTAAACCCGTAAGTCCGTCGGACGGTGTTTTACATATAAGTTTTTCCGGAATACCCAGTTCTAACCCCATTTGAATTAAATCGGTTTTACAAATATTTTTTATGGGATTAAAATCACAGGCTCCGTCACCCCACTTTGTAAAAAAACCTATATATCTTTCCGATGCATTTCCCGTACCTACAACAGCACCGCAAACCGCATTGGCTACGGCATAAGCATTAACCATTCTTAATCTGGGAGCAATATTTATTTTTGCATTATAAACACCCGTTTCATTGGTAAACACCGATTTATCCGAAATATTTTCCATAGTATTATCATATTGGCATTTAATATTTATTATGTTATGCTTAATGTCTAAAAGTTCCACTACCTGTTTTGCATAAGATATATCTTTTTGTTCACCGTTAGGCTGTAATAATCCTATTACATTTTCTTTACCCAATGCCTTAACCAAAACCCAGGCAACATAAGTACTGTCTGCTCCTCCCGAAATATTAATAACGGCTTTAGTTATTTTATTTTTGCCAAACCAATCTTTAATATTTTGTATTACCTGTTCATTAGTTATCATTTTATTCTCCCATAAATTTAATTCTTTATCTCTTATGTGAAATCATATATATTTTTATCCGTACAAAATCGGTTATAAATTTTGTTATAAAAGAAAGTCTGTCATCCGCATTAAACAAAGTTCGGTCTAAATTTGACATAATATCTTTTATTTTTTTATGACCGACATTAAATAGTTTATATAACTTTGATCTTCACACATTAATTTACCGTTACTATCACTGATTTTAGCTACCGGTTTACCGTCAACTTCAACTAATTTCATTACACATTGAAGAGGAGATATACCCATATCGCAAACCAAATTTGTTCCTATTCCGAAAGCTACATTTATTTTATCTTTAAATTCGTTATACAACTCTTTGGCTTTATCAAAATCCAAACAGTCACTGAACACTATAGTTTTTGATTTTGTATCTATACCTAAATTTCTATAATGTTTTATCATTTTTTCGGCTACAACTTTAGGATCACCGCTGTCTTGCCTTATACCGTTAAATAATTTAGCTAAATACAAATCAAAATCTTCTATAAATTTGTCTATTCCTAAATTATCGGACAATGCTATACCTAACGAGCCTCTATATTCATCCGCCCACTGTTCAAACATATATTTTTGGGATTTAGCCAAAGTAACACTGTCCAAGCCCTGTCCTAAACATAAAAATTCATGTGCCATGGTTCCCTGAGGAACAATATTATATTTCATAGCCAAATACATATCTGAAGTGCCCGTAAAACTATCTTTTGACACTTTTTCAATTAATGTTTTAATAACGGTTTCGTGCCAATTGAAAGAAAATCTTCTTCTTGCTCCAAATTCCGAAAATTTTAACGGACAACTTTTTAATAATTCTATTTTATCATTAAGTCTGGATTTAGCTAAATCATAATCCATTTCAGGATACATGGCATCATAATATACTTCAGACACTATGGAAAGAATAAATGTTTCAAAATAAGAAACCATAAAAATAGGACCTTTGGCTTCTATTTTCAATTGATTTTGATTTAATTGTACATCTATGTAATTTCTGTTAAATTGAAACAATCTTAAAAATTCCAAAAAACCGATAGACTTTTTCATCCAACTTAAATTACCTATATATTGAATTTCTTCTTCTTTAAATTTTAAAGAACAAAGACTGTCAATTTCTTCATTAATTCTTTTTAACATTGACGGTGTAAAAACAACATCTTTATTTCTGCATTTGAAAGTAAATTTTCCCATACGATTTGAAAATCTGTGAAAATATACTCTTAACATATTAATTTTATATAAATCAGTATCTAGCAAACTTTTTATAATCATTTTACTTATTCTCCTTTGATAATCTTTAAGGCATCTTTCATATTTATTAACTTGATATTTTTTTCTTTTAATTTCGTATCTGTGTCTTGTTCCGGAAATACGGATTTCGTCAAATTTTCAACCACATAAACATTAATTATTTTTTCGTTTGAATTTGTTTCTTTATCAAATGTATTTATCGGACATGCTACTGCCGTATTTAATACACAAAAATCTTTAGCTAATCCGCATACAAAAATATTATCAAAAGTTTTTAAAAGATTTAACAGTGCATCGTCTATGACACAAGAATACTCCTCTTTATTTTTATCTTTTCCTTTATTGATAATAACATCTACCGCCGAAGTATCAAAACAAAGGTCGGAACCTTTCGTATTTGCTATACAATGTGGTGGCCATTGTCCGCCGTTTTCTTGAAAGCTAAAATGATTTTGAGGATGCCAATCTTTTGAAGCAATTATAAATGCTCCGTTTTGTTTAGCCTGCAAAACAAAATAATTGATTTCATTTTGGAGTATTTCTCCGCCTTTTACATAAAGGCTTCCTTTCGGATTTGCGAAGTCAAACTGATAGTCTACAACAATGACTGCATTTTTCATATAGTTTAACCCTCCCCGGATTAATTAAAAAGACACACTCTCCATGAGTGATATCGGAATTGTACCAAATTTTATTTTTATTGTCATATTTTGCAGAATTTCAATGCATATCGGACTATCGTAAAGAACAATAGTGTGCATATTTTTATGTAAAAAAGCTATATGATTATGCATAAAAAAGCTCTTACAAATATTTATGTAAGAGCTTTTTATTTACAACAAAACAGCAATAACTTATTTTTTAAAATATCTTTTTAAAAGACCGTCAAAACCTTTACCGTGTCTTGCTTCATCTTTTGCCATTTCATGAACGGTATCATGAATTGCATCATATCCTAACTTTTTAGCTTTTAATGCTATATCCATTTTACCTGCACAAGCACCGTGTTCCGCAGATGCTCTAAGTTCAAGATTTTTCTGTGTTGAATCCGTAACAACTTCACCTAAAAGTTCTGCAAATTTTGCAGCATGTTCCGCTTCTTCATAAGCATATCTTTTATATGCTTCTGCTATTTCAGGATAACCTTCTCTTTCTGCAACTCTGCTCATTGCCAAATACATTCCGACTTCCGTACATTCTCCGTTGAAATTTGCTCTTAATCCTTCCATTATTTCTTTATCTTCTACAATACCGTCACCTATTTTGTGTTCCGTAGCATAAGTTTTGTTACCTTCAACTACTTCTTCTATTGCTTCTGCTCCACAAATAGGACATTTTTCCGGTTTTGTTGAAACATCTTCACTTACCCAACCGCAAACTTTGCATCTATACTTCATTTTTTCCCTCCGATTTTTATTTTCAACGAATTTTTTATTTACAACTTATCCGCTAAATTGAATTTTTTTATTCCTTATTACATCAAATTTTGTAAAACAAAATTTAATAATTTTCTATAAACAATTCCTGATATGACTTTGGATGTGCACATGCAGGGCATTCGTCTTTAGCTTCCGCAGATTCATAAACATATCCGCAATTTCTGCATTTCCACATCACTTTATCATCTTTTTTAAACACTTTTTCATACTTAATATTTTCTAAAAGTTTTCTGTATCTTTTTTCATGTGCTTTTTCTGCTACGGCAATATTTTTAAAAGCATCGGCTATTTCCTGAAATCCTTCTTCTTCGGCAACTTTTGCAAATTCCGGATACATTTTTGTCCATTCTTCATTTTCACCGTTTGCAGATGCTTCTAAATTTTGAACGGTTGTTCCTATTTTTCCTGCAGGAAAAGTTGCCGTAATTTCCAAATCTCCGCCTTCTAAAAATTTAAAAAATTTCTTTGCATGCTCTTTTTCGTTATCTGCTGTTTCAGTAAAAAATCCTGAAATTTGTTCATAACCTTCTTTCTTGGCTACCGAAGCAAAATATGTATATCTGTTTCTTGCTTGAGATTCTCCGGCAAATGATGTCAACAAATTTTGTTCTGTTTTTGTTCCTTTCAAACTTTTCATTTGTTCTCCTAAACTTTATATTTTCATTACATTATTTTTTATGGATTTCCGATTACTGCTTTCGGAAATGATAATGAACAATGTATCTTTATTTTTTACGGATTGCCACAAATTTTTTTCAAAATTTATCACAATGACATTCTCTATTCTAATCCTCCGTCATTCTCGTTTCCACACTTTCATCAACATCCGTTCATTTACACATCCGTTATATACTTGTTATCCAACTTCCGTGAATATTGCAATGTGCAACGGCTGATATATTTTTACTATCCGTTTTAACCTTTATACCTGTTTCGGGTTTTAAATCTTTAGTTAATACCGTCATAGAAACAAATTCATCATCAATATAAATACATATTTTTGATATAAAATGTTCTTTTATCATGGGATGTTCCAATTCTCCTACCGTTACGGAAATATTTTTATATCCGTTTTCCATATCAACAACTTTTATAACGGGCAAATGTTTTTTTTCTGTTTCACCGGCAACGGCAACATCTTCTTTTGTATGCAAAGCATCTTCTTTTTCATCAAACAATTTAAAAATTTTTGTTCCGGAACAACAACTCGGACAAACATCCGGAATATTTTTTGTTAAAAGAATGTGCCCGCAAACGGAACACACTAATGCCTTTTTCATAAAACACCTCTTTTTCAAATTACACTTTTATATTACAAATTATAATTGTTATTATCGGTATTACTTACTTTCTGATTCCAATAATACCTTAGCAAGTTTTTCCCCTGCCTGATAACATTTTTCCAACTCTTCTTTGTTCGGCTTAAATTTTGCACCTGCCTGTTCTATTACTTCCACACCGAAAGAAGATAAATTTGTTGCAATTTCTTTTACTGCTCCGCCTGCCCAACCAAACGAGCCAAAAGATACTGCAATTCTATTTTTAGGTTTCATACCTTTTAAGAAATGTATATATCCTGCAATATATGCAAGCATTTCGTTATCATGTGTAGAGGAACCTATAACAAAAGCTTTTGCTTCCAACATTTCATAAGCAATTTCTGCGAAATCCGTTTTTGATATATCAAACATTTTTACTTCTATATTTTTATCCGTTAAAGCTCTAATAATTTCTCTTGCCATTATCTCGGTTGAGCCCCACATAGTTTCATATACAACAACAACTTTATTTTTTACTTCATTTTTTGTCCAGGATAAGTATTTTTCTATTACTTTATTTATGTCTTTTCTCCATACAAGTCCATGACTTGGAGCAACAAAATCTATCGGAAGATTCATTTTTAAAAGATTGTTTATACTCTTTTCTATCATCACTCCCAACGGCCACAATATATTTGCATAATATTTTGCAACTTCTTTCCATAAAACACCCTGCTCCAATTCATCCGTAAATGTTTTGTTTGTTGCAATATGTTGTCCGAAAGCATCATTTGAAAATAAAACTTTTTTCTCCGGGCAATATGTTAACATACTATCCGGCCAATGTACCATAGGAACTTCAACAAATGTTAAAGTATTGTTACCTAAATTTATTTTGTCCCCTGTTTTCACAACATTTATTTCTATATCCAAATCGTAATATTTTAAAAGACCTTCTTTCAATTTTGCAGTTCCGTAAAATTTTGCATTTTTCAAAACTTTTGCCATACATTCTATTGCACCGCTATGGTCAGGTTCAAGATGATTCAATATAACATGTTTTATTTTTTCAGGATTAACAATTTCCGAAATATTTTTTAAAAATTCATCTTCAAACCCTTTATGAACAACATCTATCAAAGCCGGTTCATTATCGTTAATTAAATAGGAACTGTATGTAACACCGCTTCTTGTAATAAATGTATTACCATGAAAACTTCTCATATTCCAATCTGTTACACCGACAGAATACACATCATTTGTTATTTGTTTCATTCTTTTTATCCTTTACATAATTATATATTATTATTTTTATATATCTGCTTATAAAAATAATTTTTTAATTTAAAACAAGAATATTTTATAAATTTTTGATAAATATTTATATCTTTATATCTTTTACTTTGCCCGATTTTCAGATAAAAAATTTTAATGACAAAAAAAATATAACTACTTTGAATTTTTGTTTTTATAATCTTCAATTGCTTTATGCAGAGCATCTGCTCCTAAATTTGAACAGTGCAACTTATTTGGCGGAAGCCCGCCTAACTCTTTTGCAACCGCTTCATTTGTTAAAGCAAGAGCTTCTTCAATAGTTTTACCGATTGCCATTTCCGATACCATTGAAGATACCGCTATTGCTGCACCACAACCAAAAGTTTTAAACTTAACATCTTTTATAATATTGTTTTCAACTTTTATATAAAATTTCATCATATCACCGCATACCGGATTACCTACTTCTCCAACTCCGGATGCATCTTTTATTTCGCCTACATTTCTTGGATTGGAGAAATGATCCATTACTTTTTCCGAATAAAAAGCCATTTTACTGCAACCTCCATATATCAGCTGTTTATTAAACATATATTAAAACTGCTTCAATTATTTCTCTTTAAAATTCTATTTTTTTACAGACTGCCACACCCTAGCGGGTTCGCAGTGACAACATTAACTGCACCGAATTGTCTCACTTTAACAGTGACAGCATTAACTGCACTTCCGCTTTAGTTTCCCAAGTGACAATGTTCGTGTTCATAATCTGTTCCCGGACCGGCTTTCATTCTTTCACCGGTTTCAACAAAATGAGAATATAACGGAGACATCATTCTTAATCTTTTAACTATTGCAGGAAACTCAGCTATAACATAATCAATTTCTTCTTCCGTATTATATTTTGACAAAGTAAATACTATAGAACCTTGACCTACTGCAACATCTACATTAAGTGCGGTTAACACATGAGAAATTTTTAAAGATTTATTTGCACATGCCGAACCGCTGGAAGCCATAATTCCTTTAGCATCCAACAAAAGAAACAGAGCCTCACCTTCAACAAACTCTATGGAAAAGTTTACATTTACAGGTAACCTGTTTTCCGTAGGTCCGTTAAGATATATATATTCTATATTATTTTTTAATCCTTCAATAAGTCTGTTTCTTAACTTAATTATTTTTTCATAGTTCTTGGTCATTTCGCTCACGGCTAAATCGCAAGCTACACCAAAACCGACTATTGCCGGAACATTTTCCGTTCCTGCTCTTTTATTAAATTCTTGAACTCCGCCGTCAATTTGGGATTTTATAAATATCCCCTTTTTCACATATAATCCTGCTACCCCTTTCGGACCATACATTACGGAACTTGCAAGAGTCAACATATCTATGTTTGATTTTGCAACATCAATAGGAATTACCCCTGCCGTAACAACCGCATCAACATGAAAAACAACATTTTTTTCTTTAACTATTTTAGATATTTCATCAATATTTTGTATAATCCCGACTTCTGTATTTGCATGTTGAACAGACACTAAAATTGTGTCCGGTCTGATAGCTTTTTTAAGTTCGTCCAACAACAAAAATCCCTTATTATCTACGGGAATATAAGATATTTCAAAACCGTCTTTCTGCAAAGATTTTACCGCATTTAAAACAGAAAAATGTTCTATTTGAGATACAATAATATGTTTTCCTTTATTGGAATTTGCATAAGCAAACCCTTTTATTGCAAGGTTATTTGATTCTGAACCGCAAGAAGTAAATATTACCTCTTCCGGTTTAGAATTTATCAATTTTGATACCGAAAGCCTTGCTTGTTCTATTGCATCTTTAGAAATTTGTCCCAACGAATAAATACTTTGAGGATTTCCATAATATTGTTTCATATAAGGAACCATAGAATTAAATACTATGTCATCCATTTGTGTATTTGACTGATTATCCAAATATACCTGTTTCATAATTACATCTTCTCAAAATTTTCTTTTCCAACCTGACAAACAGGGCATACCCAATCTTCAGGCAACTTTTCAAAAGGTGTCCCTGCCGGAATACCATTTTCAGGATCTCCTTTTGCAGGATCGTACTCGTAACCGCATACATTACATTTAAATTTTTCCATTTTTTCCCCCTTAAATAAATTACTGTATTTCGTGCCAATAAAAGCTTATACTTTTGACTACTCTTTGATTTTTTAAATTTTATGTATATATTTTACTAAAAAAATTCTTTTAACAATGCTACATTCTGTTCTTCTTTCACCTTTTTGATTGTCACGATATTTTTTCAAATTTTCTCACAATGACAAACAACTCTTACAATCTTCCGCTTCTACGGTTTTTATATCCTTCAATACTTTCGGTCATCTATACATCTTTCGTACATTCTTTACATATTCCTTTAAAATATGCATACACACTATTTATACTGTGTCCTTCAATATTTTTTTTCAAAAAATTATTACAACATATATCAATATCATATATTTTACCACATTTTTCACAAACAAAATGATGATGCGGCTCTACAACCGCATCGTATCTTGTTTCATCTTCACCGGTAATTGTAATTGCTTTAATGATATTTGCTTTCTCTAATGCTTTTAAATTATTATAAACCGTTGTTCTTGAAATATGAGGAATAATCTTTACAATGTTTTTATATATCATATCTGCCGTAGGATGAATTTTACCCGCAAGAATATACTTAAGAATTTCTTCTCTTTGAACTGTTTGCTTAAGTGATGCTTTGTTTAATTTATTTGTAATCATTACAATTTAGAATTATATTCAAATAAAAAAACTCTGTCAAGCTAATATGAGTTAATATAAGCACATATAATATATGGATGTTTACTTAAAAAAAATAATTTGGTAAAATACGGCTTTAAGTTTAAAGTTAGTTTGTAACTTAAACTATACGATTTTATATATGTAATTGGGAGAAACAAAATGGCATTTGAGAAAAAAGCAGTAGTAGAAAAATTTAAAAAACATGAAACTGATACAGGTTCACCTGAAGTTCAAGTTGCATTACTTACCACAAGAATTAATTATTTGGCAGAACATTTTAAAAAGTTCCCTAAGGATTTCGCATCAAGAATGGGTTTTTTAAAAATGATTGGTCAAAGAAGAAGATTGCTTGATTATTTAAAAAAATCAAATAAAAGTGCATATACTGATATTTTGAAAAAATTAGATTTAAGAAAGTAAAAAAAACTTAAGTCCGTCATAAACACAAAGGATGCACTCAGTTTC
>ONUQ01000204.1 GCA_900321055.1 uncultured Elusimicrobia bacterium | reverse complement strand
GGCGGATACGATCCTGTTCCAAAAGAATAAAGTATAAGTATAGGTAGGTATAAAAATGCAAAAAAATATGCTTCAGTTTGTACTGTGTACAACTGCTTTCTTGTTTATATGGTTTATGTTTTTTCAACCAAAACAAAATTCACAACAAACATTGGTACAAGAACAAACAACAACACAAACCAAAGAAGCAGATAATGGTAAAAAAGTTAATATAACGGATAAAGTTTCTAAAAATAATGTGGTATTAAATAAAGAAAATGTACCTGAAGAAGAAATAACAATAGAAACAGAAAAATATAAAGTTGTTTTTTCAAATAAAGGTGCGGCAATAAGACATTGGTATATAAAAGAACGAAATAATTCTTTAGTTGATTTAGTGTTACCTGAAGCAGATCCTGTTCTTGCAAATTTTCCGGGTTCGGTATATAAAATAGTTGAAAAAACAGATAATAAGGTAGTTTTCTCGTATACCTCAATAGAAAATTGGAAAATAACAAAAACTTTTGATTTATCAAAGGATTATTTGCATGCAGTGGATATTAAACTTGAGAAATTGACTCAGGATGCAAAACTTCCTGAAATAGAATTTAATTGGGGACCGGGACTTGGAACAGATGATAAAGAATTAAAAGAAAATATTTCGGTTACAAGAATCATAGGCTTTACATTAACAAAACCTTCGAAATTAGAAAAAATTAAAACAGAAGAGAATTTGGCACAATTATACAAGTGGGTAGCAATAGATAACAGATATTTTCTTGTTGCTCTTGTTCCGGACAGTTCTTTAAATTATTCTAATGTAGGAATGGTAAAGCAAAATAAGAAAGCCGCTCCTGTTTTGATGATGTCAGCAAAAGTAAAACAGGAAGAAAATGTTCAAAACTTTTCATTTAAATTTTATGTAGGTCCAAAATCTTATTCACATTTGAAAGCTTTTAATATGGGGTTTGAAAAGTCTGTTGATTTTGGTTTCTTCGGATTTTTGGGTAAACTTGCAATGTCTGCATTGTTTGCTTTGTATGGCTTGACAAACAATTATGGCTGGGCAATTATAATAATGACTGTTATAATTCAAATCCTGGTATTACCGTTAACATTAAAGAGTTTTAGAGCTATGGCAGGAATGAAGAAAATACAACCTTTAATGAAAGAAATTCAAACAAAATATAAAAATGATCCCAGACGATTACAAGTTGAAATGATGAATTTATATAAAACACATAAAGTTAATCCTTTTGGCGGATGCTTGCCTATGCTTTTGCAATTGCCTATTTTTTGGGCATTGTTTCAAACATTAAGAAATGCTTACGAACTAAGATATTCTCCGTGGATTTTATGGGTAAAAGATTTATCAGCATGTGATTCTTTGTTTTACATGGGTTCAATACCATTTAATTTGTTACCTTTGATTATGGGGTTAATAATGTTTTTACAACAAAGTCTTACTACTGCAACATCAGATCCTAATCAAAAAAGAATAATGTATATAATGCCTATAGTATTTACTTTAATGTTCTGGGGATTCCCTTCAGGACTTGTATTGTATTGGCTTACAAACAGTATAGTATCAATATTCGTTCAATTTTTTGTTTTAAGAAAATATGAGCAAAATTCTTCAGGAGTGAAAAATGGAAAAAGAGATAATAAAAGAGCTTGAGATTTCGGGTAAAAATATAGAAGAAGCAATAGAAACAGGACTGAAACAACTTAATTGTTCAAAAGAAGATGTAGAATTAAAAGTTTTGGATGAAGGAACAAAAGGTCTTTTTGGACTTATGGGTGCAAAACCTGCAAGAGTACTTTTAACAATAAAAGATAAAGTAAAATCTAAAAATAGTGAAGAAAATAAGAAAGAAAACAAAGAAATAGATTTTGAACTTGCATGTAAAAATGTTAAAGAGTATTTAGAAAGAATAATTTCTTTGATGAATATAAATATCAATGATATAAAAATAAGTCATAATGAAGATACAATAAATGTAGAAATTTCTACCGATAGCGGAAATTTATTGATAGGAAGAGCAGGACAATGTATAAATGCATTAGAATATGTTGTTCAATTAATGCTAAATACAAATTCAAAGACAAGAGCAAAAGTTGGTATAGATATAGAAAATTATAGACAAAAACAGGAAGAGAGATTAAAAGCTATTGCAAATAAAGCAATAGAATATGTGAAAAGAACAAAAAAAATATATAGATTTGAGCCGATGTCTGCAAAAGAAAGAAAATTTCTCCATATATATTTAAAAAATATTGGAGGATTTGACACTTTTTCTGAAGGTGAAGGTTTAAAAAGAAAAGTCGGTGTAAAACTTGCAGTTGAAAAAAAATAGCTTAAGATTTAAAGTTTATAGATTATATTAATATAAAAAAGGAAGATGAGTAATTAATATCATCTTCCTTTTTATTAGAAGAAACAAAATAAGTTTTTTAGAGAGTTTCATAATAGTAAAAATATAGAAAATTTTACCAATTTTTTAATTCTAAAGAAGGACTTATAGAAACAATTTGTTTATTAGGGTAGGTATATTTTTTCCTTAATACTTTATGATAAGCAATGTGTGCTATCATTGAAGCATTATCTGTTCCAAAAATTGGTGAAGGTAAAAATATATTAATCTTATTTTTTTCCCCCTCTTCTTTAAACATTTTCCTTATTAAAGAATTACAAGATACTCCCCCGCCCAAAGCTATTGATTTTAAATTATACTCTTTTGCTGCTTGTATTGATTTGATAACAACTGTTTCTGCTACTGCTTGTTGAAATGAAGCACAAATATCATTTACATTTTTCTGATTTTTTATATCTGTTTTTTTTGAATAATTTAATACTGCTGTTTTTATTCCTGAAAAAGAAAAGTCCCAAGTTCCTTTCATCATAGGTCTGGTAAAATTTATTGCCTTAGAATTTCCCTGTTTAGAAAGTTTATCTATAATCGGTCCCCCGGGATAGTGTAACCCTAAAATTTTTGCAGCTTTATCAAAAGCTTCCCCGCAAGCATCATCTCTTGTTCCACCTAAAAATTTATATTTACCGTAATCTTTTATTATTACCAGTTCCGTATGTCCTCCGGAAATAACAACACTTAAAAATGGAGGCTTTAAATTTTGATTTTCTATTGCTGACGAGAAAATATGTCCTTCTATATGATTTATTGGAATAAGAGGTTTTTTATAAATATAAGATAATGTTTCAGCTGTCATTACACCAACTAAAAGAGAACCCGCAAGTCCGGGTCCATAAGTACATGCTATATAATCTATTTCTTTATCAAAAGTTTCAAAAGAAATATTGGCTTGTTTTAATGCTTGTTCTACAACAATATTTATATTTTTTATATGTTCCCTGCTGGCAAGTTCGGGAACAACTCCATTATACTTTGAATGTATAGGAATTTGAGAAGATATTATATTTGATAAAACTTTATTTCCGTTTTCTACAACAGAAGAAGAAGTATCATCACATGATGTTTCTATTGCCAATATTTTCATTTTTTGACATTTCCTCTAATACCGGAATACCGGAACATTATAAATCCTATTTCTTTTTTTTCTTAGTTGTTAAATTTTTTTTATTATTTCAAAATTTTCTTACATTACTACTATTTAAACAATATCATTTAATCTTAAAATAAGCAAACTAATAAATTTTTAATAAATTCCTTAAATTATTAACTCTACGGTAGAGTATACTCTTTTTTTATCATAGAATTTATATGTATATGAACCATCTTTATTTTTTACTCTGGACAAATTTATTTTAAAATTTCTTGCTAAAGTTTTAAATATCGGTTCAAAATTTTCAGGTTTTTGGTTATTAGAAAGTTTTATTTTTTTATAATATTCACTACAAGCCACACCTTTAATGTTAATTTCCTTTGCAAACTGAGCTATAACATTTTGTTGCTCTATTCCATTTGAGGTAAGAGCAGTAACTAAATTGTTGTCTAACGGAATGTCTATTAATGTTAAATTTTCTTTAGTAGCCGACAGATAAGAAAACCCTAATATTATTCCGATAACAAATAATATGAATAAATATATTTTTACAAGAATGGAATTTCTTTTATCTTTTGCCACAATTTTATTCTTTGTTCTTTTCTAGATTATTTTCTTTTGCTTTACTTTTAATTTTGCTCTTAGATTTTTTTTTATTTTTCTTTTGCTTTTGTTTCTTTACATTATAATCAATGTTTTTTTCTTGTTTGTTTTCTTTTATTTCGCTTTTACTAACTGATTCTTTATCATTTTGCTTTTCTTGTTTTTCGTTTTCAGAATCAACATCATTTTCCTGTTTGTTTTCTTTTATTTTGTTTTTACTATCAGGTTTTTTGTCATCTTGTTTTTCTTGTTCTTCATTTTCAGAATCAACATCGTTTTCCTGTTTGTTTTCTTTATCATCATTTTTGTCATCTTTGTTTTCAGAAGGGTAATCTGTTAAATATTGAGAAGGATTATCAATATATGTCTGAACTTTATCTTCTTTTATAATTTTTATTGCTGTTTCTAATACTTTATCAGCAATAAGCTTTTTAGGTTGTTTTTCTTTAGGTAATTTATCCATTTCTGCCTGCATATATAATTTACCTTCAATTTCCAATGGAACTTTTATATATATGTCAGGAGTTAAACCGTTTTTATCTTTTAACTTCTTATCATTAGAATGAGTTATCATTCTTCCGGATGGTAAACAATATTTAGCAAAAGTTAATTTAACAGCACTTCCATCCGATAATGCCATAATTTTTTGAACAAGTCCTTTACCAAAAGAATTTGAACCAATAACTAATGCTCTCTTATAATCTTGCAATGTTCCGGTAACGATTTCTGAAGCGGATGCAGAATAACCATTGATAAGAATAATCATTGGTAAATCGGTACATATCGGTTTATCTTCCGTACAAAATTGTTGTTCCAGTGTTTTATCTTTACATTTCGTAGAAACAACTAAACTACCTTCTTTTATAAATAAACTACATGTATTTACAGCAGAATCTACTAATCCTCCCGGATTATTTCTTAAATCAAAAATCAAAGCTTTTATTTTATTTTTAAAATCCTTTTTTAATATATTTGCTATATCCGTAGAACATTGAGAATTAAACTCTGTTAATCT
>ONUQ01000176.1 GCA_900321055.1 uncultured Elusimicrobia bacterium | reverse complement strand
TGTCCTTGCGGTAGCGGTAAAAAATATAAAAAATGTTGTGGAGCAAATTTATAAATTCGGATAAAGGGTGAAAAAGTTTAAACTAAAGTATTGTCTTTTTGCTATACTGTCCGGTTTTTTGCTAGCTGTATCTTTTCCAAAAATAAATGCTTTTTATTTTGTGTGGGTGGTGTTTATACCGATTTTATATTCTTCGTTAAGAAACGGGGTAAAGCTTTCTTTAGTTTACGGTTTTATTTGCGGTTTTACTTGTAATGTGGTTTCTTTATACTGGCTGTTTCCTTTTCTGAGATACAACACAAACACAATTCAGGCATTAATATGTTCTGTTTTGTTATGGACTTATTTATCGGTTTTTTTTTCTATATGGACGGGATTAATAAGTTTAGTCAAAAGACATTTTGTCCCGACATTATTAATTCTGTTTACGGCAAGTTCTTGGGTATTTTTAGAATTTGTCAGAACATATTTATTTACCGGCTTTGGCTGGAATCTTTTAGGATACAGTCAAATTTCTTTTCCTTACATAATTCAAATTTCGGATATTACGGGAGTTTACGGTGTTTCTTTTGTAATAATATCGGTAAACTCATTGATGTATTATTGGTTAAAAGATACAAAAAGAAAAATATATTTGTTGATTGCTGTATGTATTGTTGTTTGTTTATCCGTATACGGATATATCAAAATTAATAAATATTCTAATCCTTATGGAGAAAAAATATCTGTAGGAATTGTTCAACCTAATATTGACCAATATAAAAAGTGGAATAAAAGTTATGTAAATGAAATCTTAAACATTATAAAACAAAATACGGTTAAGTTTAAAGATAAGAATATAGATTTATTAGTTTATCCGGAAACGGTTTTACCCGGTTATTTAGAGTATGAACAGAATATTAAAGATTTTGTAAAAGAAATTTCTGATTGTTCCAAATTAAGTTTAATCGGTGGTGCAAGCTTTAATAATAAAAATATCTATAATTCTGTTTTTGCCATAAAAAATGACGGTTCAATTTTAGATAAACATTACAAAAATCATCTTGTAATTTTTGGAGAGTTTATTCCCTTTAGGGATATATTATCTAAATATTTTGATATATTAAATTCATCGGGAGATTTTTCTAAAGGTATTTATATGAACACTTTTAATTATGATAAACTGTTTATAGGTTCAACAATTTGTTCTGAAAATTTCTTTCCGAATTTATCAAGAAAATTGGTTTTAAATGGTGCAAAAATTTTAACTAATCATACTAATGATGCATGGTTTTTTGATTCTTTTGCTCCATACCAACATTTTGTAATGAATATTTTTAGGGCAATAGAAAACAGAAAGAATGTTATAGTTTGTGCAAATACGGGCTTATCTGCAATTATAGATTGTGCCGGAAATGTTTATAAACTCACAAATATTAATGAAAATATTTCCGTAATATCGGATGCTTATCAAAACAGTAATGTAACCGTGTATACAAAAATAGGGAATATTTTTTCATATATATGTATAATATTTGTAATATTTACGGTCGCAATAGTTTTTATAATATAAGGAAATAATTATGCTTAATGATTTAAGAGAAAAAATATCTGAATTAAGGAGGTCTCTTTGATGTAGATAACAAAATCAAAGAGATAGAAAATCTGGACAAACAAATTACTGCAACGGATTTTTGGAATGATCAGGATAATGCAAAAAAAGTGATGTCTAAACTTGACAGTTTAAAAAATGATGTAAATTGTTGGAAAAGTTTAGATGAGAGAATAAACGGTTTATTAGAAATACAAGACCTTTTAAATCAGGAAAAAGATGAAAGTTTATTAAGTGAATTGGAACAAGATAAAATAAAATTAGTAAAAGATGTAGAAAGTATAGAAGTAAAAACCAAACTTTCCGGTAAAAATGATAAAAGTAATGCAATTGTTTCAATTCATGCAGGAGCAGGAGGGACCGAATCTTGTGATTGGGCACAAATGTTGGTCAGAATGTATTCAAGATGGGCAGAAAATAAAGGATTTACTTTTAATACCGTAGATATTTTGGATGGAGATGAAGCCGGTATAAAAAGTATAACTTTTATGATAAAAGGAGAATATGCTTACGGTTTTTTACAATCGGAAATAGGAGTTCACAGGTTAGTAAGAATTTCCCCGTTTGATGCAAATAAAAGAAGACATACCTCTTTTGCAAGTGTAGATGTTATTCCTGAAGTTGATGATGATATAGACATTGTAATAGACGATAAAGATATAAGAATAGATACTTACAGATCAACCGGAGCAGGCGGGCAACATGTTAATACTACCGATTCTGCGGTAAGAATTACACATTTGCCTACAAATATTGTTGTTCAATCTCAAACAGAAAGATCTCAAATAAAAAATAAAGCAACGGCTATGAAGTTGTTAAAAGCAAAACTTTATGAATACGAACAGGAAAAATTAAGACAATCTTATGAAAAACATTATGACGAAAAAGGGCTTATTGCTTGGGGCAGTCAAATAAGATCTTATGTGTTTATGCCATATCAACTTGTAAAAGATCATAGAACGGAGTTTGAAACATCTCAGGTTGAAAAGGTTATGGACGGAGATATAGATTCTTTTATGACTGCATATCTTAGTTGGAAATTGGAAACAAAAAAATAAAACTAAAAAATATATATATCATACGGATAGTTGTTATTTAATACAATGTGGCATTGAATATAAAATATAATTTATGAGGTTTACGGATTATTATGGATTTTCAATATTGGATGGTTTATTCTTTTTCATCTTTACTTGCATCCATGCTTTGTTTTTTTTCAGTCATAATTGCATTTATTACTACGGATTCAAAGATTAACATAAGATTTGCATTTATGAGTATGGTGTTTTGTATTTGGACATTACTGCCTTTTGTAGGCAGTGTCGTAGAAAATCATAATTCTGCATTATTTTGGATAAGAACTTTATATCTCGTAGCAGCATTTGCACCGGCAACAATATTACATTTCTTTTTTAGTTTGTTAGAAATAGACAACAAAAAACTGATAAAAACATCATACATTATATCTTTACTTTTTTTATTGTTTGTTTATTCTGATTTTTTTATTGTTGATTTTGTATCAAAAGCTCCTAATACTTATGTAATTCCGGGACCGTTATATTTTTTATATATGATGTTTTTTTCTTCGGTTTGTACTTATAGTGTATATCTGTTATTTAAAAGATATGACAGTTACCACGGATATAAAAAAGAGCAACTGAAATTTATATTTATAGCTTTTATCATGATAGTAATAGCAGGAATTTTACATTTGGGTGCAGCTTATGTTCCGATAGAGATAATTCCTCATGATATTTTCGTTTGTTTGTGGACATTGATAGTATTTTATGCGGTTATACAATACGGTTATTTAGATATAAAAAGGGTATTGGTTAAAACAATTACGGATGTGGTTTTTTTCACAATTTGTATAGTCATTCCTTTTTACATAGGTTTTGCTTATAAGCAGTGGTTTTTATGTAGTGTTTTAGTTCTGGTGTTATCACTTTTTGGTAATATATTGTTAAAATACTTAAAGACAAAAACAAGGCATATATTTTTTGAAAAACAAGATAATTATCATAAATTTTTATTACAAATTTTTTATGAATTTTTTAAACAAAAAGATTTAACATCTTTATCAAAATTTTTTGTAAGAATATTGATGTTGTCGGTTAAACCTAATTTTGTATCATTGTTTTTATATAAATAGGAAACGGATAATTATGCTTTTTATGCCGGTAGCAGAAAAAGACACAGCACTAAAAATTATTTTGAAAAAGATTCTCTGGTCGTTTCGTATATAAAGCAACAAAAGAATCCTTTTTTATGTACCGGTAATGATGTTGAAATTAAATCTATTTTCAGTAAGATTGTCCGTTACGAAAAAGTATATTTAATAATTCCTATATTAAAAAATAATGATTCTAAAAACTTATTGGGTTTTTGTGTTTTAGATGATAAAAAAGACGGTTCTTTATACTCTACCGAAGATTTAAATATATTTAAAATGTTAGCAGGGTAAATATCTTTGGCAATTATGAGTTGTGAATACATAGAAAAATCTAAACATCAACAACAGTTATTATTTGAATCGGAAAAATTTGCCTCTATTGCGGGAATGGTAGACGGCTTGTCTCATCAAATAAAAAACAGATTAAATAACTTTGTTTTGGCATCGGAATTATTGGGGTCAGGTTTGGAGGATTTGAAAACAAAACATGCTCAATTTATAGAAGAAAATTCAGATGTCGGTACTTTTGTTTCAGATGTACAAAATCTGATAAAATCAATAAAAGAAAATGTAAACAAAACAAACTCTTTAATAAAAACGGTTTTAATTTTTTCGGTAAAATCTAAAACACCCGATAAATTTGAACATTTTTATTTGAAAGAAGTAATAGTATCATCAATAAATCTGGTATGTATGAAATATAATATATCATCCATACCCGTGATTGTTGATATGGATGACAGAGATGTAGTTTATGGATTACGGCATCAAATACAAGAAGTATGTTTTAATTGTATAGATAATGCTTATGAAGCAGTTATTGAAAAAACGGAACATATAAAAAAGATATATTTAATGATATTGATAAAGATATCAATTATGTACCTGAGATAAAAGTGTCTTTAAATATTCTTGTTGACAAAAAACAAATAATAGTAGAAGATAACGGAATCGGAATAAAAAAAGCTAACAAATCAAAAATATTCTCGGCTTTTTTTACAACAAAACCGTCCAGCAAAACAGTGTCGGGGATAAGTTCTTACCTTGTAAAAAGAATAATTTGTGAAAATCATAAAGGAGATATAACTTTTGAATCCGAGTACGGCAAAGGAAGTAAATTTATCATTACTTTACCGGATAAAAACAAATAAAAAGTATATTTATGAAAAAATATTTTTTTATAATTTATTGAGGAGACATAAAATATGATTTTTGTATATACTATTTTATCTTTTATAGCAACAATCATTTGTTTAACATGTTCGCTATTATCAATAATAAGCAATTCAAAATCTAAGCTGAACATAG
>ONUQ01000191.1 GCA_900321055.1 uncultured Elusimicrobia bacterium | reverse complement strand
TAATAAATTTTTCACTGTTACTTTTAGCTGTTTACTCTTTGTATACTTTCTTTTGTGAATATTTTCTTAATGAATTTATTATTTTAGCTAATTCGGATTACAAACCTTCTAATTTTCCATTCTATAAATAAAATCTACATTTATTTTTGCTGATAACTTTATCACAAACGAAATACACAAGAAGCATATCTTACTTTATGTGTAATATATGTTATAAACAGTCTAATATTTCCTCTTTATCTTGTACCTAATATAGTTGCTATATTTCTTACTTCTCTTGTTTTAAATAAACTACCGACTACTCTATTTAATCATTTATTTGTTTGTTTTCTTAATTATATTCTTTTATTTTTAAAACTTTCTTGTTATATTTTAAGAACCTGAAATTTTGTCTACAGTTTTATCAATTATGCCTAAAAAACATTACAATTTTCATGTTAAACTGAAAATTTAATGCCAAAAACGGTACTAAAACTTACAAGTTTTTTCATAAATACAAATTACACATTAATATTTTATTCGTTTGTCCCAATAAAACAGTATCGGTTATCTCTTTTTTACCTTAATTATAGTGTAGTTCTATTTTCTTTTCAAAACTTTTCTAACGGCTTCTGCTATATTTACATCTTTTAAACCATACTTAACAATTAAATCTGCCGGATTACCGGATTCTCCAAAAGTATCTTTTATTCCGATAAATTCCATCGGAACAGGATTATTTGCAACTACAACTTCCGCTACGGCACTTCCAAATCCTCCGAATATTTGATGTTCCTCGGCAGTTACTATTGCACCACAATCTTTTGTTGCTTCAATTATTGCTTGTTTATCTATCGGTTTTATTGTATGTATATTTAGTACTCGTGCTTTTATATTTTCTTTTTCTAAAAGTTCCGCTGCCATTAATGCTTCATATACCATTGAACCACAAGCCATAATGCAAACATCATTTCCTTCTCTCACTTTTATAGCTTTACCTATTTCAAAAGGAGTTTTATCGTCAGTAATTATAGGAATATTTTCTCTTCCGTATCTTATATAAACAGGACCATTATAATAAGCTGCAGCAATAGTTGCTTTTTTAGTTTCTATTAAATCGCAAGGAACTAAAACTGTCATTTTCGGCAAACATCTCATTATAGAAATTTCTTCTAAAGCTTGGTGAGTAGCTCCATCCGGACCAACCATAAGTCCTGAATGAGAACCGCCGATTTTTACATTTAATTTAGAATAACAAATTGTAGTTCTGATTTGTTCCCACGGTCTTCCCGAAGCAAATACTCCGTAAGTAGAAACAAAAGGAATAAATCCTGCAATAGATAATCCTGCTGCAACCCCCAACAAATTTGTTTCTGCTATTCCAACATTAACAAATCTTTCAGGAAATTCTTTTTGAAATCCATCCATTGCAACGGATGAAACAGTATCTGCACCAAGAGCAAAAACTTTATCATTCTTTTTACCTAGTTCAACCAACCCCTCTCCAAAACCAAACCTTGTAGCTTTGTTACCAAAAATATTTACCATAACTTTAAATCCTTAATAATATTATTTTAAACTTAAATCTATTTCTTTTAATGCTTGCTCTAATTGTTGCTCATTAGGAACTTTTCCATGCCAATTAGCAACATTTTCCATAAAAGAAACACCTTTGCCTTTAATTGTTCTTGCAATTATTACAGTAGGTTTTCCTTTACAATTTTTTGCTTGAATATAAGCATTATCAATTTCTTCCAAATTGTGTCCGTCTATTTCTATAACATTCCAACCAAAAGCTCTGTATTTATCTGATAGAGGATAAACATTTAAAACATCTTCTACTTTACCATCTATTTGCAAATTATTACAATCAACTATGGCACATAAATTATCAAGTTTAAAATGTGATGCACACATTACAGCTTCCCACACGGAACCTTCCTGTTGTTCACCGTCTCCCATAAGAACATAAACTCTATTATCCTGTTTTAAAGTTTTTATTCCCTTCGCAATACCTAATGCAATAGATAATCCATATCCCAAAGAACCTGTAGACACTTCTATTCCCGGAAGATTTTTATCTTTTGCAGGATGACCTTGTAAACGGCTTCCAATTTTTCTTAATGTGTCTAATTCTTCTTTAGGAATACATCCTATTTGAGCAAGTACGGCATATAAAACAGGACAAACATGCCCTTTAGATAAAATGAAATAATCTCTATTCTTGTCTTGAAAATTATCTTTATTAAAATTCAAATGATTGTTATATAAGTCAACTAAAAGTTCTACTGCAGACAAACTTCCTCCCGGATGTCCCGACCCTGCTTTTTGCAACATTTTAAGTATTTCTTTTCTAACAGATGCTGATATAGCTTTTAAATCAGCTACTTTCATTTGTATTCCCCCATTATAAACTTTTATTTTATCTTGTCTGTTATAGAATAAATTATAATAGCTATATATTCTAAAAATTTTACATCCAAATAACTAAACTTTTCATCCGGCTTGTTAACTGCTAACATTACGGCAACAACTTTATCTTTTTTCTTTATAGGAACAAAAATTGCAGAATTTAATTTTATTTCATTACAAAGAAAAATATCCGAGTATTTATTTGATACAACATCATTATTTAAAATAACATATTTACCGGTATCTATAATCTTTCCATATATTGTATCTTTTTTGCCTTTTATTTGTAAATCTTTATTTATATCAAAAGACCCTTTTAGCGAACTTAATGTATCATCATTATTATCATAAACAAGTATTCCAAATTTTTCAATTTTTAAAAATTCTTTTACTTTTTTAGAAATATAATTTATTATATCAGTTATATTTCCGTTTTCACAAATATATTTAGAAATATCTATAATAGATTTTAATTCCTTTTCCTTATTTATAAGAAGATTATTTGTTTCATTCAATTCGTTAATTAAAGATTTTTGTTCTATTTTAATTTTTTCATTGATTTGTGTTATTTGTTTGTAATCATTAAGTCTGTTTATCAAAAGTGCTATGCAGTTTGCTGAAACTTTTATAATATCAACAATATCCGAATTAAAAGAATTTTCTATTTTATTTGTAACAACAAAAACACCTATACATTTTTTATCATTATCAACAATAGGAACAGATATAAAAGAAGCTATATTTTCAGCATATAATTCCCCTAATATTTCTTTATTTATATGTTTTTTTGTATTTATAACAATTTCTTGATTTCCCGCATAAGATTTCCAAATATAATTTTTAGAATTTTTTGCAACGGAAGAAACCCAATTAGAAATAAAAGTATTCTTGGTAAGTATCTTTAGTTGTTCATTATCATCATATACTAATATAGCACACATTGAATTATTTAACTTATTTTGAATTACATTAAAAATTACATGTATTAAATTAACCAATTCCAAATCTGATTTTACGATACTGCCAGTGTATGCTAACAGTTCCATAGTTGAATCAATGTTAAAGACTTTATTATTAAGTCTTTTTAATTCCAAGATAACACTTTTCCAAATTCCCGTATCAAATTCATTAAAATTAATATATTTGTTATCTATAATATCATTTGTAATATTTTTAATTTGTTTTTGAGGATAATATATAAAAAACTGAGTATATATAAAACAATTAAAGTAATAACTCCTGATAAAAATAACAGAATTAATATGATTATTGCTATATTTGTTTTACCGGACAAAATTTTTTCTAACAGTTTATACGATGGAAAAATTTCTATATATCCGATTATTTTATTATCTCTTTTTATATGATAAGAAACTTTTATTAATGATAATAATAAAGAATTTATTTTCTTTTCAAATATATTATTTTGTTTATCAATTAAATTTATAGCACTAATATACTGATTATTCTCCAATTTTGTAACCAATATTTGTTTCTTATCGGTAGAAAAATATTCTGATAACGGTTGATTAATTTGTTCCATAACAATATATATTTCTTTTTTTAATTCACTTGTTAAAAAAAAATATACAAGAAACAGCCAAACAAAAATTGTTAAAACAATAAGTGATACCGTTATAAGAATATTTTTTACTATTTGTTTATTCATTTTAAGAAATTATTTGCAATGATTTTGATGTTCCTAATCTGCTGGCTCCCGCATTAATTAAGTCTTTGGCTTGTTTATATGTTGATATTCCGCCTGAAGCCTTTATTTTCACATCATTTTTTAAAATATTTTTAAAAAATCGGATATCTTCTATCATTGCACCTGTTGGAGTAAATCCTGTAGAAGTTTTTAAAAAATCAACTTTGTTTTTTAAAATTATATCCGCAATCCTATGTTTTTCTTCTTTATTCAGATATGCTGTTTCTATAATAATTTTCAAAGTTTTATTTACAGTAGTTTTTCTTAATAAGGAAATTTCTTTATCTACATATTTAAAATCTTTTGATTTTAATGCAGATATATTTATAACGGCATCTATTTCATCTGCACCACTTTTTATTGCTTGTTTTGCTTCTGTAATCTTTCCAATGCAACTGTTATAACCTAAAGGAAATCCTATTACGGTACAAACATTCACTTTAGTATCTTTTAAAGCATTTTTACAACTCCCGACAATATACGGTGGAACACAAACAGAACAAAAAAAATGTTCTACTGCCTGTTCACACAATATTTTAAAATCATCATATGATGCAGTTGGTTTTAATAATGTATGATCTATAAGTGCCGATATATCTACCATGAATATTTTACCTTGTATGAAACTTTTTTTTCCGACTTTGCCGGAATTTCCACTATAAAACAAATTTGATTTGAATTCTTTTTAGTATACTTTAAGGAACTGGATGTTATTTTCCAATTAGTCCAACTGTAAAAATTTTCAATAACATTAACTTTAACAGATTCTGATTTTGCATTTTTTAAAGTAATTTCAAATGTTTCTTCCGCCGATGAAGAACCTGAAATTTTGTTTATTCTTTCTTTTTTAGCGGTAATATCAAAAGCATTTCCTAATATCAAACTTATATCTTCATTTTCCGGAGTATGGTTTATTTTATCCTCACCAACAAACTCTAAACTATCACCGTCATTTTTAAAAACCCTAATCTTACCTTTAGGCAAAGGAATTCCCAAATTTGATTGTTTATTGTTTTTTAATTCCAATTTTACAGATACTTTTTTGT
>ONUQ01000135.1 GCA_900321055.1 uncultured Elusimicrobia bacterium | reverse complement strand
TTGTCTTCTTCAAGTTTTTTTTGTTCTTCTGTTTTATTTAAATTAATATCATCGGTTGTTGTATTTTCAATTTTTTTTGAACCGATTCCTTTTTTTGCAGGATGAGTTTTTTTAGAACCGGTTTTCTTTGTATTTGTGGAAGATTTAGCTGTTATTTTATTTGTAGAAGTGTCTTTTTTCACTTTTGTCTTAGAAGTCTTAGGTTCTTTTTTACCATCTTTGTTTTCAACAACAGCTTTTGCTTTTTTAGTAGTTGTTTTTATATTGCCAGTTGTACTAACTTTCTTAACTTTCTTTTCTTTACCTGCTTCGGTTTCTTTTTTTGTTGTTGTTTTTTTTGCTATAGTTGTCATATATTATCCACTCCTTACTTCTAAAATCTTCTACAAATTAATCAGCAATTATTAATTATTTAATCACTTCTTTTGCAGCTTCTATAATTTTTTCAGCTGTTTTTTCTCCAATTCCCGGAAGAGTTGTTAAATCTTCAACTTTTAAAGTTGCTAATTTTTCTATATTTGTTAAACCTGCCTGAACTAATAAATCTATAGTTTTATCACTAATCCCTTTTAATTGACCTAAAACAGATGTTTTATCTGCAATTTTTTGTGCAGTTTCCTGTTTCTTTTGTTCTTCGGATTTTACATCTATATGCCATCCTATAAGTTTTGCCGCAAGTCTTACATTATGTCCTAATTTACCGATGGCCAAAGATAACATATCGTTTGACACTATAACTTCAGCTTTCTTATCTTCTTCGGAAATTATTGAAACACTTAAAACTTTTGCAGGTGAAAGAGCCGATGTTATATATTCTACAGGATCATTAGAGAAAGGAATCAAATCTATTCTTTCTCCTCTTAACTCATCTATAATAGGTTTTATTCTTGCACCTTTAACACCAACACATGCTCCAACAGGATCAACTTTGGAATTATGTGAAATAACGGATATTTTTGTTCTTAATCCAGGTTCTCTAACAATGTTTACTATATCCACAACTTTTTCATAAATTTCCGGAACTTCAAGTTCAAACAATACTTTTACCAATTCCGGACTTTTTCTGGATAAAACAATACTTGGACCTTTAGTCTTTTTCTCGGCTTTTATAATTAAAGCTCTTATATGTTGCCCAACTGAAAAAGTTTCTTTTTCTACTTGTTCCGACACAGGAAGTATTGCCTCGGTTTTTCCCAAATCAACTATAATATTCTTATTAGATATTTTATATATGGAACCGTTTACCATTTCTCCGATTTTAGATTTCATTTCTTCATACAAAGAATCTCTTTCGGATTCTCTGATTTTTTGAACGATAACCTGTTTGGCTGTTTGTGCGGCTATTCTTGAAAAATCATCCGTATCTAACGGAATTTTTACTTCTTCGTCCTGTTTTGCCGTTGAAGAATATTTTTTTGCATCTTTAAGGTTTATTTCCAACAAAGGATTTGTAACTTTTTCAACAACTTTTTTTATTACCCATGCTTTTCTCTCTCCCGTTTTCACATCAACGGTGGCTACTACATTAACATTTTTACCTACATGCTTTTTATATGCAGAAACTAAAGCATTTTCTATAGCATGAATAATCTCCTCCTTAGATATATTTTTTTCTTTTTGTATTGTTTCCAGGGCATTTATAAGTTCGCTAGACATACTTCCCTCCATTAATTTTGTGCATCAACCTGTGCTTTTGTTATATTTGAAATTTCTATTTCTACAATCCCGTTAGTTACATCATCAACGACTATCTTATTATTTCCTACTGCAACAAGATTCCCTTTAAAGTTTTTCTGATTGTTTATTGACACAGCAGTTTTTACTTTTACACAAAAACCTTTAAATCTGAGAAAATCTTTTTCTTTTTTTAATATTCTGTCTATTCCGGGTGATGATATTTCTAAAATGTAATGTTCTTTTATCGGATCATTCTTATCTATTTCGTCACCGAAAAGATGGCTCATTTTAGTACATAAATCAAGATTAACACCTTTCTCTGTATCAATATAAATTCTTAAAATATTATCACCGTTTTCTCTTACATATTCAATATCTACTATTTCTACCGATTCTTTTTCTGCTATTGGTAATACAATTTTTTCTATTTGTTGAGGTATATTCATAATCTTCCCTATAAAAATTAAAGGTGACCTTCTTGAGGGTCACCTTGTAAATGTCTTAATTATACTAAATTATATATAAATTTTGCAAGTCCAAATAGCATTATTAGATCGAAAACCTATAAATAATGTCCTTTTATAATAATGGAGTATAAATTGAAACACTTAGACGATTTTATTTATCAATTCGGTGATTTTATAGAAAAAACAACAAAACCGCAAGATATAATTTGTAAAAATCCCGAAGAATTACATTTTGAACTTACTTATGATTGCAATACAAATTGCATAATGTGTAATTTAAAATATCGGATAGATCATACAAAACCGGATGTAACTTTTGAAGAAATAAAAAATTTAATAGAAAACTCTAAATATTTGAAAGATATAAAATTTATAGTATTAAGTGGCGGAGAAACCTTTTTAAGAAAAGATTTAAATAAAATAGTTCATTTTTTAAGAGGATATTATCCGCAAACAGAAATACTTATTCTTTCAAATTTATTTGACAAAAACATTGTTTTTGACACATTAAACAAAATCAAAGAGGAAACCGGCTTACATAAAATATCTATCGGAACATCTATTGACGGTATAGGTATAGAACATGACAAAATAAGAGGGCAAAAAGGTGCTTTTGACAATCTGAAAAAGAATATGGAATTTTTGAAACAAAATTTCCCTGAAGTTTATTTTAGTTTAAACTTCACATTAATTCCTGATAATTGTGATAAGATGGTTGAAGTTTATGATTGGTGTTATGAAAGAAATTATCATGTATCATTTCAAATGGTAGTGCAAAAAGAAGAAACCAAACAGTTTGTATGGCAAGATAACACACTGGAAATTATTAAAAATCAAATAAACCAAATTACTACAAAAATGGCAAACGAGTGTAAAATACAAGAATTTAATGAAGAAATATTTTTACAAAATGAGGGGCTTACATCACAATTTTTGGCATTATACTACATAATAAAATATATAAAAAATCCAAAAAGATATTTTCCAAATTGTCCTTGCGGTGAAAAATATGCGATGATAAATCCTTTTGGAGAAGTTTATTTTTGCCCTGTATACAAAAACAAATTTGCCGGAGATTTAAGGAAAGATTCTTTTGATACTTTATGGGAAAGCAAACAGGCTCAAGATATAAGAACTTTCTTTAACTCTAAAAAATGTCATTGTTGGCTTACTTGCACAAACGGATATATGTTAGAAGATGCAATAAAATCAGGGAAACAGCTTTACATAGCAACTAAATTAAAAAACAATAAACATATTACAAAATGATTACAATTACGGCACTTATAATAGTAACTGACAGATTATCTTACCTTAAAGAAAACATAAATTCTTTAATAAAATTTAATTCCGATATTTTTGTGGTTTCAAACGGATACAATAAAGAAATTTTCAATTTTTTAGATGCAACAAAAAAAACATATCCAAAATTTGATTTTAAAATCATACAGGAACAGGTACATAAATGCAGAGCAAGAAATATTGGTATTGAATCCGTAAATTCAGATGTAATATATTTTTTGGATGACGATACATTTATGGAGCAGGATAACATAAAGATACTACAGGAAAAATTTAATCTTTATCCTGTCGGTGTTATTGGCGGTTCTAATTTAACACCAAAAAATTCTTCAAGATTTCAAAAATTAGTCGGTTTTATGCTTTCTACACCTTTAATGTCATATAAAATGTGTAACAGATATTTATCAACGGGAACAGACAGATTTACGGATGATACAGAACTTATTTTATGTAATTTGGCAATAAAGAAAGAATTATTTACCAAATATAATCTTAAATTTAATGAACGGTTACATTATAACGAAGAAAATTTATTGCTTGAACAAATAAAAAAGCATGGTGTAAGAATGTTATATTCTCCAAACTTAAATATTTATCATCATAGAAGGGCGGATATAAAAAGTTTTTTAATTCAAGTTTATAATTCCGGTAAAGGTAGAGGTATTATGTCTGTAATAATGCCATCAAGTATAAAAATTTTTTATTTTTTACCTATGTTATTTGTTGTATATTTAATATTATTAATTTTGCAAATAATGCCTTTAATTTTTTTGAATTTATATTTAATTATTGTTTTATATAATGTTATTTGTGTATATTTTATTAACAAGTTAAAATTGTTAGATATTTCCATAATGTTTCTCATTTCAGGCTTATCACATATTTGTTACGGAGTCGGTTTATTTATTGGGTTAATACAAGGAATAACATATAAAAAAACAAACTCTCCATCATTATAAAAAAATCTTAGTCACACGAATATTTAAATTTTAACCTGATTATCACTATTAACAGATACTTTATTATTGTCTTTTTCGCTTTTCCTTTTTTGTGCTAACAAATAATTAATATATTACATTTTGTGACAATAAAAACTTATACTTTTGGCTACACTTTTGAGTTTTAAAAT
>ONUQ01000134.1 GCA_900321055.1 uncultured Elusimicrobia bacterium | reverse complement strand
TTTTTTAATAAAACGGATAAAAATTTTAATTATGATATTGAAAAATTCTGTGGTAACTATTGGTAGTTTTGATGGTGTACATAAAGGTCATCAGGTTATTTTAAATAAACTTGTTGATATTGCAACCAAATATAATCTGAAAAGTATTGTTATAGCTTTTGAAATTCCCGTTAAACATGTTGACGGACTTATAACAACTCCAAAAGAAAAAATTAATATTTTATCCGAATATAACATAAATAAAATAATTATACTTCCCGTTAACAAAAAAGTAATTTCAATTACGGCCGATAAATTTTTTGAAGATATTTTGATAAAACAACTGAAAACAAAACATATTGTTGTCGGATATGATTGTGCTTTTGGCAAAGATAGGCAAGGAAATATTTCATGGCTTAAAGAAAAAGTAAAAGAATATAATATTAAACTTACCGTAATAAAACCCGTAAAAGTAAATAACGAAATAGTTTCGTCATCTAAAATAAGAAACTTATTAAAAAAGAATAAAATTGAAATTGTAAACAAAATGTTGCAAAGAAAATTTGAAATTACAGGACCGCATATTTCAGGTAATAAAATTGGAAGAACTTTGGGTTTTCCGACATTAAATATAGATGTAGATAAAAACAAACTATTGCCTATGGGTGTTTATTCCTGTAAAGTAGTATGTAAGAACAAAGAATATTTGGGAGTTTTAAATATCGGAATAAGACCTACCATAAATTTAAAAAAACATTTTCGTTCGGTTGAAGTTCATTTAATAAATTTTAAAGGTATCTGGAAACAAAAACAAATTAATTTATATCCGGATAAATTTATAAGAAAGGAACAAAAATTTGAAAGTTTAGATATGTTAAAACAATTTATACAAAAAGATATAGAATGTGTATTAAAAAATCAACATAAAAAGAAGGAATAAAAATGTTAGAAAAAATTTTTAAATTATCTGCAAATAACACAAATGTTAAAACAGAATTTATTGGCGGAATAACTACTTTTATTACAATGTCTTATATAATTTTTGTTAATCCCGTAATTCTCGGTTCATCGGGAATGAACCAAGATTCTGTTTTTTTAGCTACTTGTTTGTCAATAGCTTTTTCTACCATACTTATGGGCTTTTGTACAAATTATCCCATTGCTCTTGCTCCTGCAATGGGACATAATTTTTATTTTTCTTTTATCGTTTGTTTAGGTATGGGTGTTTCCTGGCAAACGGCACTTGGAGCAAACTTTATTGCTGCAATAGTTTTTATATTGCTGTCTTTTGTCGGGTTAAGAGAACATTTAGTCAATGCTATTCCTATATCTTTGAAAAGTGCAATTGTTGTAGGTATAGGATTGCTTATGACAGTTATGGGTTTGGAATGGGCAGGAATAATTGTTTCAAATAAAGGAACACTTATAGGATTAGGAAACCTAAAAAGTCCTATAGTTCTGTTTTCTTTATTTGGACTTACAATTACATCAATTCTTATGGCATTAAGAATTAGAGCAGCTATTCTTATAGGAATATTAATAAACATAGTTGCTATGATATTTTTTGATTTCGTAAAGTTTAACGGAATATTTTCAAAAACGCCATCAATGTCTGCAACTTTATTTAAACTGGATATTTTTTCTGCTTGTACTTGGGAAATGGTTGGAGTAATATTTACATTTTTCTTTTTAGATTTGTTTGATACTGTCGGAACATTGATAGGTGTAACAAAGAAAGCCGGAATAATAAAGAATAATAAATTACCAAAAGCTAAACAAGCTTTGTTAAGCGATGCAATATCAACATGTGTAGGAACTGTTATGGGAACATCTTCTGTTACGGCTTATATAGAAAGTTCTGCCGGAATTGCCAGCGGAGCAAGAACGGGATTAGCAAACATTGTAACGGCACTACTGTTTATTTTAACAATATTTTTCTATCCGCTGGTTCAAACTATTTCTTCCGGATGTGTGATAGACGGAGTAACATATTATCCAGTAATTGCCCCAGCATTAATATTGGTTGGAAATTTTATGTTAACATCCGTTCAAGATATAAATTGGAAAGATTTTACCGAATCTTTTCCTGCTTTTTTAACCATAGTAATAATTGCTCTTTCTTTTAGTATTACGGAAGGAATAGTTTTTGGTTTTGTTTTTTATACATTATTGAAAACATGTAAGGGAAAGTTTAAAGAGATTCCGCCAATAATTACAATTTTTGCATTCTTATTTATTTTGAGATATATTTTTTTAAAGTAAAATAAAAACTTTTTATTGCTTAAACGGATAGTTTATTATTTTAATTAAGTAATAAATTTTCAGTTGTTTAACCGAAAAATTATATTTCTTCAAAAAAGATTATTTTTAACACAGATATACTTCCGGTTAATAAAAAAAGTAAGCTCAATTACGGGCGATAAAATTTTTAAAGATATTGAAGTAAAGTAACTAAAACAAAGTCTATTGTTGTCGGATATGATTTTATTTTTGGCAAGGATAAACAAAAATGTGCTAGTTATTATTTTTCTTTTTGCTAAAAAATAATATTGAAATGATAATCAGTGTTACCCCCACACAAACACAAGAGTCTGCAATATTAAATGCCGGCCATCTGTAAACATTCTTATAACCTATATCTATAAAATCAACAACTGCTCCCCTAAATATTCTATCAATAAGATTACCAATTCCCCCCGATACAATTAACAAAAACGAATTTATTTGTAATTTTGTAAAATCTTTATTATCTTTTACAAGAAAGAATATAACATAAATCAAAACTAATGAAACTAACACTATAAAAAATATATTATTGTTTTGAAACATGCTGAATGCTACACCTGTATTGCCTACATTTACAATACTGAAATAATCATTTAACTTTATAAACGAATGATAAGGTATATTTTTGATAATTAATAATTTTGTTATCTGATCCAACAAAATATAAATTATAGGTAATATTAAATATAAAATTTTTTTCATAGTTATTTATTTTACCAAATTAGTTAAAAAAACTTAACAGCCATAAATTATACAAAATTATCAATGCTTTTTTTATAATAGATTATAAAACATAAAGTTAAAACATTTTATATTTATTGTATTTTCCATAGTTTATGCAATTGCGGTAAAATTCTGACATCACTTATTTTGGATATGGCAAGGGAATAAAATTCAAAAGTTTTTTTGTTTGTGGCGGTATCAAAAGCTGACGGTTGAATAATTAATTTTATTTTTTTTGATATATCGGATATAAGATTAACGGCTTTTATAAATTCTTCTTTTTCTGTTTGTTTTGTAATTACTGTTTTTATAAATACTTTATCTTTACAACTTTCAATAAACAGTTTGTGTTCTTTAAATAAATCTTGCTTACAAGCGGATTTAAACTTTATGTCCATAGCAACAACATCACAATATTTATAAATTTTTCTTATCTGTTGTGTTAAAGTTCCATTCGTTTCAATATAAACAGAAAATTTCTTTTTCAAATATTTTTTTACTAATTCTAAAATAAAATCCGCATAAATTAACGGTTCCCCGCCGGTAAATGATATTGAGGGTTTGTGACCATAAAAACTATCTTTGTTTTTCTCAAAGATATTCAATATGTATTCAAATAATGCTTGTGTTGTAAAATATTTTGAATTTGATTTGTTTATATTTAACGACTTTGGTGTATCACAATAATTACATTTTAAATTACAACCCGTAAATCTGACAAATATTTGAGGAATTCCCGCAAAAATTCCTTCCCCCTGATACGAAAAAAATACTTCGTTTACGGGAGCGATATTATCTTTATTTAAGTGCCGGATCATCTATACCTGCCTCTTTAAAACCTTTTGCTCTTAATTTACAAGAATCGCATTTGCCACAAGGTTTAGTTCCGCCATTATAACAGCTCCATGTCTTTTCGTAAGGAACTTTTAGTTTTGTTCCAAGTTTTATTATTTGTGCTTTAGATAATTTTTCCAAAGGAGCAACAATTTCTATGTTATTGTTTAAAGCTTTCATTACCTGTTGTACTGATTTTAAATATTTTGGAGTACAATCAGGATATGAAGAAAAATCTACGGCATTTATTCCTAAAAATATTTTTTTTGCCTTTATTGTTTCTGCAAAAGAAACTGCATAAGATAAAAAAATTGTATTTCTTCCGGGAACATAAGTTGACGGAATAAATCCTTCTTTTATTATTTTATGTTCCGGAATTTGTTTATTCTTATTTGTTAAAGAACTTTTTTCCCATGGAATTGAAAGTTTTATTGTATGATAATTTAAACCTAAACTTTTTGCAACGGCAGAAGCATTTTTTACTTCTTTATCATGCTTTTGCCCATAATTAAATATTAAACAATTACAATCATAACCTTTGTTTAGTGCATAATATAAAACCGTTGTAGAGTCTAAACCGCTTGAAAATAATACGACAGCTTTTTGTTTCATAATGACACCACCGCTGAAGATGTATCACTTTCCCAAACTTCAACTTCACACACTTTTATGTCGTCTGTTTCAAAAATTTTCATTTCATTAAATATGTATGTTGCTATATTTTCTGCCGTAGGATTTATTTTATCAAAAGGTGAATTTTCATTTAAGAATTTATGATCTAATGTTTTCATTATTTTATCTAAATGAGATTTCATGTCGGTAAAATCTACCAGCAGACCGATTTCATTAAGTTTAGTTCCGCAAAGGCAAACTCTGACTCTCCAATTATGTCCATGTAAATTTTCACATTTTCCTTTATATCCTCTTAGAGCATGAGCTGATGAAAAATGTTTTAATACCGAAAGTTTGTATTTCATTATAATTCCACCTTTACAACTTTATTTATTCTGTTTCCTAAAAACTTACTTCCTAAATTTTTAAATTTTTCAGGACTATCACTAACAAAAAATTTATATTTTCCAATACCTTTTTGTTTTATAAGATTATTTTTTTCCAATAAGCTTTTTACCGAATCTGCAACAGCTGTTGCTGAATCCACTATTTTTATTTTATTACCTATAATTTTTTGTATGGATTTTTTTAATAACGGATAATGAGTACACCCTAAAATGAGAGTATCTATGTTTTTAGCTACAATATCTTTTAAATATATTTTTATTATTTTGTTTGTTACTTCACTATTAAGCCAACCTTCTTCTACCAACGGAACAAATAATTGGCAACTTTGAGAATAACATTGTATTTTTTTATTAAGTTTTTTTATTTGTTTCGGGTATGCATCACTTTTAATTGTTCCTTCCGTTCCGATTACTCCGATTTTGTTGTTCTTTGTATTGTTTATTGCAGAAACAGATCCCGGCTTAATTACACCTATTACAGGAATATTTACAATTTTTTTGAGAGTATTTAAGCTAAAAGCAGATGCCGTATTACAAGCTATAACTATAATTTTAACATTATTTTTTATTAGAAATTTTGAAATTTTTACGGCAAAATCGGTAACAACCTTTTTTGATTTTGAACCGTAAGGGACATGAGCACTATCACCAAAATAAATAATATCTTCTTTTGGCATAAGTTTTGATATTGCAGACATTACCGTAAGTCCGCCAAAACCTGAATCAAATATTCCTATAGGGTTATTCTTTAATAAGTTGTTTTCGTGCATAATATTTTTTTACACCTTCATAAATTGAATCGGCTACTGATTTTTGAAAACTACCGGTTTTTAATTTTGCTTCTTCCGTATAGTTACTTATGTAGGCTGTTTCTACAAGTACCGATGGCATTTGGGTTCCTCTTAACACATAAAAGTTTGCTTGTTTTATGCCTCTGCTACTGCTTTTTAATCTTCCCGATGCCTCTGCGACAATAAAACTGGAAAGTTCTGAAGATTCATTTATGTATTCATTTACCACCATTGACCACAACATATTTTGTAAAACGGTTTTTTGTTCATCAGTTTTATCTTCCAATGCCAAAACCGAGTTTTCTAATGCTTCCGTTGAAATAGCTTCCGTATCAGAAGCATTTTCCGATAAGAAATAAATTTCAAAACCCGACACGGTTCTTTTTAAATTAGCATTACAGTGAACAGATATAAATAAATCTGCCTTATTCTTATTTGCAATATTTGCTCTTTCTACTAACGGAATAAAAGTATCATCATCTCTTGTAAGAATTACCTTGTAATTTTTATCTTTTTTGAAAAGTTTTTCCAAATACAATACGATAGCTAAGTTCACATCCTTTTCTTTAATTCCATGAGGTCCTATTGCTCCGGGATCTTGCCCGCCATGTCCCGCATCTAAAACTATTACTTTTGCTGATTTTGATATTTCTTTTGCTTTAGGCATTATATCTTTAAAAGTTTCCGTATCATCTATTATTGCATAACTATCATCTAAAATTTGTTCGTCAGCAACTTTTACTGTTTGTACTTTTGATAATGCTTTAGAATCATCATACTCATCTTCTGCTTTAGGTTTGTCGTAAATTTGTGAATCTGTTGCAATTACTTTTGTATCAAATACAGGAACCGATATATCTTTTGCATCTGCAACCGGTTCTACTATTTGTTTAGTTTCTTTTTCTTCCTTAACATTTTCTTTTATTTTTTCTTCCGGTTTTGTTTCATTTAATATTTTTAACTCGGTATCGGCTTTATTTTCACTTGCTACCACTGTTTCAGGTATGTATATATTACAGGGTTGTGCCATATCTACAGGTCTTGAATGTTCTATATCTAATACCAATTTTAAAGGCTTTTTAAATTTTTTAGCTCTTACCGATTTTGGAGTTTGTTCTAAATTTATTGTAAAAACAGCTTCTCTGTTTTTTGTTTCATAAGAAATATCTTTTAGTACTCCATTATTTGCTACAACACTGTTTTTAGCAATTTTTCCTCTTTGAAATGATACAATAATGGAGTTTTTAGCTTTTCTTATGGAGTGTGTCATTTTTTCATCCAACTCTATAACAACTTCAGTATCATTTTCTTTTGTATAATATCTCACTGCCGATATGTTTGCTTTAGATGATAGGGTTAAAACATTATGCTTATCATTAAATTCTAATATTATTTCTGAAGCATTAGAGAATTTTTTTAAAAGTAAAAGTTCTACGGGAACATAGACTTCATTATTTATTAATATGGAAGGAATTGATAATTTTTCTTTATCTTTACCAAAACCTACCTTTCTTGAATCGTAATATATATCTATAGTTTTATTTTTTAATTTTAAAGAAACTTTTTTACTTACGGAGTACCACTCTAATCTTGCATCCAACAATGTTGCCAATTCGCTAACAGATACAAACTTACTGTCATCTATGGTATATAGATTCATACCATCATAGTCATTACCATCAAAAATAACATTTAATTTTTGAACATCAACGGAAATATTCGTGCTTTGAAAATTATCTTTAGCAAAACAAAATATAGATGCAAAAGCGAACATTAAGAACATTAATATAATAGAAATAAATTTTTTCTTCATAAAATAAGCTATTTATAATATTTAAACATATTTAATTGTAACGGCAAATTTTTCAATATATCTGCCTTTTTATCTTTATCTTCAATAAAATCTACTACCGAACCGTCTTTTATGGCAACGACCTGATAATTCCAATTATACGGATCACCCCTTAAAATACCGGAGGCGATTTTAATTTTAGCTTTTGAATCGGTATTAGGTATGGTTTTAACTAAATCAATATTTTCCGCAACAAACTTGTAAATATAAACATTTTCTTTTGTAATTCTTATTGCATATTCCCAACTATGTTTTGGAACAAAATATGAACTCAGCGGTTGCAACATTTTTTTACATCCGGCATAAGAAATCCCATTCATATCAATATAAATATCAACACTATCCAGTTTAGATAAATCCGCATCCGTTACAAATGATATGTCGTTATTTCCCTTAGAAATGGAAAAAAAAGATATAATCTTACTGTCAATATTTATTATTATTGAATTATTAATATTAACAAACTTACAAAATTCTTTTTGATTTTCCTTTCTGTTTGATTTTTCCTGTATGACTAAAGATTCTTTAAACTCATTTATATTTGGAAGTTTTTTGTTTAATATTCTAAATATATTTTGATAGGAAATATCAAACAATCTGGCAGATTTTGTATCATTATTTATTACTCCGTTTAATATACTATAACTGTACATATTGGAAAATTCATCTTGTAAAATAGAGTGAAACTCTTCATCTTTGCTGTTTTCAATATATTCCGAAATCTCTTTATCTGCTAAATATAATTTTAATAAATATTCTTTTGGAATATTTGTTGAGTATTCTTTTAATACTAAATCCGTTTTTAGAGTATTAGAATTGTGTCCGTAATCAACGGCATCTATAGGTAAATAAACTTCAATATCTTTAGTTTTATTTATAAAATCAATAAGTTCTAACATTAATTTTTCATTTTTTATATGAGATCCCGTTAATAATATCGGAACAAAAGTTTGATTTTTTATTGAAGAGAACCATTGTTTTATTTTATTTTTATTAGTCGTAAAATTTTTATACAGTACAAACAAAGCAACATTATTTTGTATAAACAAGCCTTTTTGTGAATCAATATTAGAGTCTGCAATAGTCCATGATATATCTTCTTTGTGAAATAATTCCAATGTTTCATTATTTAAAGCTGCCCATTTTAAATACAAACCATGATCGTTAATTTCAAATAATTTGTCATAAGAATCGTTATAGTTTTGTAAAAAATTTTCACAACTATGAATTTTATTAAATTTTATTGAAGCACAAACATTTATTTCTGTTGAAATTACAGGGAAATACGGTTCACTGACATTTAGCATAGGTTCTATTTTATCAGATGCAATTAAATCTTTAATTGACTTTTGTATATGTTTGTTTTCATCAAATGCAACTGCTAAGCAAAATTTTTCGGAATCTATAATTTTATTTATAACTTTTTCAGATACTCCATCAATGGTTTCGGCAAAAAAAACAACTACCTTGTTTTTTGCAAAACAAACGGAATTTAATAACAACAACAAAACTAAACATATATTTTTTATATTCATAATACTTAGATTATATCATAATACAAAAAAAATAAAAAATTTTATTTAACATACACGATTAATATCATTTTTTTTGTTCTTTTACGGTTTGTTTATGTTTTTTAACCGCTATAAAAATTGAATATTAATCTTATTTAAAGATAAAACATTCTCACATAGTATATAGCAGTAAAATATATATACCTGTTTTTGTTTGATGTTTCTGTTTCTTTTATTCTAGTTATTCCTGTTGATGTTTCTTAATTTTTTTGATAACCAAAATATACTTAAACATACAAATAAAAGTGCAATAAAACTTGAAAGTTTATAATTTAAATTAAAACCTATTTGTGCATTTAGTATAAAAAGAGCATCTACATAAACGAAAAATAGTCCGGGGAAAAATGTAATAAAATAATTTTTTTTATTCTTATACAGATACATGGTCGCACAAAAAAATGTAGGCAAAACTATCAACTGATTAGCAAATGTAAAATATCTCCATATCAAAGCAAAACCATCAGATTGAGTTTTTACTAAATAAAGAGAAAGTATAACCAGGCAAAACATAGGAATGTTTATTAAAAATCTTCCCATAATACTTGATTGTTTTATTTTAAATGCATCGGATAAATTTAATCTTAATGCTCTTAAAGAAGTATCTCCCGTAGTTATCGGTAATACAACAATTGCAAATATTACTATAAAAACCAAATATGAAGGAACAAAGTATTCCGCTATAATTTTTATTGCAGGAACTTGCCCCACAAGATTTTGAGGAACAAGATTTAAATTATAAACCGTCATTGCACCGGCAGCCCAAATCATAGCAATAAAAGATTCTAAACACATCATTGCATAAAATATTTTTCTCCCTTCTTTTTCATGCTTAACGGTTCTTGCGATAATCGTTGATTGTGTGGCATGAAATCCCGATAAAAGACCGCAACTTATAGTCATAAAAAACATAGGAATTAAATGAATGTTTTTAGGATGCATATTAAGATGAGCAAAGTTTATTTCCCGTAAACTTACCCCTTTTACAAAAAATCCTATTACCAAAAGAAGAGTCCCTATAACTAAAATCAGTCCTAATATGGGATAAATATTACCTATTATTTTATCTATTGAAAACATGGTTGAAAGCATATAATAAACTATTATTGAACCGTAAATCCATAAAAGTGTATTATTATTTAAAGAAAAATCCGTAATATTAAAAAATTCGGATGCTAAAAGATCTCCGGATGTATCTACAAAAACAACGGCAAGAAGCAACAGTGCCAATGCAATTATTGAGAAAAATATACAATACCAGGTTTTGCCTAAATATTTTTCTATTAAGCCCGTAATTTGCAGACCGTTATTTCTCATTGATATTATTCCTACCGCATAATCGTGAACGGCTCCCATAAAAATACATCCTAACGGTATTAAAATGAAAGATATCGGACCAAACAGTATTCCTTGTATAACCCCTAAAATCGGACCCATACCGGCAATACTTAACAGTTGTATCAGTTGATTTCTTTTTGTGCTTAACGGAACAAAATCTATCCCATAGTTTATTGTATATGCGGGTGTAGGTCTGTCGTCCGGTGAAAATTGCTTTTCAACGAATTTAGAATAGGACATATATCCCAATAATAAAATTAAAAGTCCTGTCAAAAAAGAAAACATTTGTTTTTCTCCAATATCTTTTTATTTGTTTTTATATATTTATCCGTTATTCTACAACTTTTTTATTAAAATGTTTATAGTTTACATAAAACATATTAAAAAAATTTTAGTATAATAAAAATCTATGATTTATTTTATTAAAAGAATTGTATCATCAATTCCAATACTGATAGGAATAACAATAATAACATTTTTTATCATGCATATTACATCCGGTAAACCCACCGATGCAATAACCGATATGAATATGAAAGTTACATCTAAAGCAAAAGAAAGATTGCAACAGCTATACGGATTGGATAAACCGGTGTATATTCAGTATTATGATTGGCTGAAAAGATTAATAATATTTGATTTTGGTAATTCATTCAAAGATTCCAGACCGGCAAGAGACAAAATACTTGAAAGATTACCTGCAACAATTCTGCTTAATGCTTTAGCATTATTTTTTATTTGTCTTATATCAATACCGTTAGGAATTTACTGTGCGATAAAAAAAGATACTTTTTTAGACAAATCCATAACTATTTTACTTTTTATATCTTATTCCGTTCCATCATTTTGGTTAGCACTAATGTTTATGATATTATTTGGAGTACAGTTAGGATGGCTCCCGATATCAGGTCTTACATCTTTCAATTTTGAGACAATGAACATTTTTCAAAAACTTACGGATATTTCAAAACATTTAATTTTACCCGTATTTGTTTCCGTTGTAGTTTCTTTGGCAACTCTTTCAAGATATACAAGATCTGGAATGCTGGAAGTATTAAAACAAGATTATATTAAAACGGCTTATGCTAAAGGTTTAAACGAAAAACAAGTAATATTCAGACATGCATTAAAAAATACATTGTTGCCGATGATAACAATAATAGGACTTTCCATTCCCAGACTTATAGGAGGAAGTTTTATTTTTGAAACAATTTTTTCTTATCTGGGAATAGGAAGACTGGGGTATGAGGCTGTAATGGCAAGAGATTATCCTGTTGTTATGGAAATAGCAACATTAACTGCAATATTAACTTTATTAGGAAACATTGTTGCTGATATTTTGTATACTTATGCCGATCCGAGAATTAAATA
>ONUQ01000131.1 GCA_900321055.1 uncultured Elusimicrobia bacterium | reverse complement strand
TTTAGTTTATAATAAACTTAAATAGTTATAAACAAAATATCCATAGATTTTAAAATCTATGGATATTTTTATATGTAAAAATTATCTGTTAAAATATTTTATAATTATGTATCATAAGTACATTATAAAGTGTAAATAAAAAGGCAAAGAAAGAAATGAAAACTATTTTAATTGCTGTTAGCGGAACAGGCGGACATGTTTATCCGGGAATAGCTCTTGCTTATGAACTAAAATTAGCAGGAATAAATCCGATATTTATAGTTAACAATAATAAAAATGGGATATCATTGAAAATAGTTAAAAATTCAGGATATGATTATAGAATTTTAGACTTTAAAGCTCCGCCAAGAAATATTTCATTTGATTTGTTATTGTTTCCTTTTAAATTCATAAAAATTTTATTTGATGCATATTTAATAATAAAACAAACAAATCCTTGTGTAGTTGTCGGTATGGGAGCTTACTTATCTTTTCCGATAATTCTTATTTCAAAACTAAAAAATATTCCGACTTTAATTCATGAACAAAATACCATTTGCGGATTGGCTAATAAAGTCCTGTCAAGATTCGTTAACAAAATTGCAATAAGTTTTAAAGAAAGCATAAATTTTTTCCCTAAACATAAAACTGTTTATACATCTAATCCTATACGAAAAGATATTTTTAATATTACAAGGATACAAGCTGCAACAACATTAAATCTTAATCCTTCAGTATTTACAATATTTGTTTTTGGCGGAAGTTTGGGAGCTACAAAGTTAAATAACATAATGTTTAATGTTGCACAAAATCTTTATAATGAATATAAAAATAATATTCAGTTTATTCATATTATTGGTTCAAAAGATTTTAAAGAAATATCTAAAAGATATGAAAATATAAAATATACCAAATATATTGTTGAGTATATGAACGATATTGGAAATGCTTATGCCTGTAGCGATATTGTAATTTGCAGGGCAGGGGCGGGAACGGTAAAAGAAGTTGAAATGTATAATCTTCCGGCATTGTTTGTTCCTTTTCCTTATGCAACCGCAAATCATCAATACTATAATGCAAAATCCGTAGAAAAAGAAAATTTAAGAATAGTAATAGAAGAAAAAAATTTAACCGAAGAACAAATATTAAACTTTATTAAAACAAAAATTAAAAATACTACGGATGTGAACAAAAAAATAAATCCAAAAGTATTTCCGCAGGAATTATTGGCACAAGAGGTTTTAAAATTGATAAATGATTAAACCGAATATTTTAATATCCAATGATGATGGCATAAAAGGACCGGGATTAAATCCTTTAATTAAAGAACTGTCAAAGTTTGCAAATATTTATGTAGTCGTTCCAAAACAAGAAATGTCAGGAACAAGTCAGTCTATACATTTAAAGAAATATATCAAATTGGAGAAAATTAAAGAAAATTTTTATGTGCTTGTGGGCGGAACACCAACGGATTGTGTAAAATATGCTCTATATTCTTTTTTTAAAGATAAAATAGATTTAGTGGTTTCCGGGATAAATACTTGTGCTAATCTTGCACAAGATGTTATATATTCGGGAACCGTTGCAGCTGCAAGGGAAGGAGCTTTTTTAGGCATTCCTTCAATTTCCGTATCTGCAAACAATGAAAAAAATCCCTGTTATGGTCAAATAGCAAAAGCAGTTTCTAAAATAATAAAAAAAGTTTTGAAAACTGAAAAAAAAGGAAGACCTGCAACTTGTTTAAATATCAATGTTCCGCCAAACTATAAAGGGGTAAAAATAGTTCCTTTGGGTATAAGATGTTATGACGAAACAATAGTAGAAAAAAAGACAAAAAACGGGACTTATTATAAACTTGCGGGAAGATTTATTTCAGGTAAAAAAAATAAAAAGTCTGATATAGATATGATAGAACAAAAATATATTTCCGTTACACCGCTAAACTTGGATCAAACTCACTTTAAAAAAATTAAAGAACTAAAAGAAAGTTGGGGAAAATTTTGATTAAATTTTTTTATTTATAACTTTATTTTTTTAAACCAAGATTTATTTTCTAAATACCAGTCAACTGTATTTTTTATACCTTGTTCTAAAGATATTGTAGGTTTCCAACCTAAAATTTTATTCGCTTTTGATATGTCTGCCCAAGTGGAAACAATGTCTGCTTTATGAAACGGTTTTCTGTTAATTTTTGCTTTTTTACCAAGATATTGTTCAATTAAGTTTATTACATAATTTAAAGAAATAGGGTTGTTTCCGCCACCTAAATTGATTACTTCAAATCCGACTTTTTTTAATGCTTTAATTGTTCCGATTGCAATATCGTCTACATAAGTAAAATCTCTGCTTTGTGAACCGTCACCAAAAAGTTCAATGGGAGTTTCTTCGTCTATCCATTTGATAAATCTTATTATACTCATATCCGGTCTTCCTGCCGGACCATAAACGGTAAAGTATCTTACAATACTTATGTCTATTGCATATAAATAGTGGTACGAATAACACATTGCTTCTGCACCTTTCTTAGAAGCTGCATAAGGTGAAATTGGTGTGTTTACGGCTAAAGTTTCGGTAAAAGGCATTTTTTGTCCTGCATATAAAGATGATGTTGAAGCTAAAACAAATTTTTTAATTTTATATTCTTTGCACAAATCCAATAAGTTTAAAGTGCCCATTGTATTTGTTGAAACATACACAAAAGGATTCTCCATACTGTATCTTACACCGGCTCTTGCGGCTAAATTTATTACTGCGGAAATTTTATTGTTTTTAAATATTTTATCCAACGACTTTTTGTTTTCAATATCTGATTTATAGGACTTAAAATTCCGATATACTTTTAATTTGTTTAATCTGTGATGTTTTATTTTTACATCATAATAGTCGTTTATGTTATCAACACCTATAACTTCTTTTTTTGATTTTAATAATTTTTCCGCAACTTTATTTGCAATAAATCCTGCAACACCCGTAACTAATATGCTCATTGAAAACTCCTAAAATTATACTAATACCGTTAATTATTAAATTATACATTATAAATTATATTTTATAAATTATTTATCTAAACCGTCATATTCAATACATATATTGGTATTAATTATAAAAAATTGATATGATTTAAAGATATAAGAAAAAATATCAGTAAATTATTATGAAAATAGAAACAAAAAATTTAACCAAAAATTATGCAGTTCCTAAATCTTCGGATGTAAAAGTTCTAAAGGGGATAGACCTTTTAATAAACTCAGGTGAAAAAGTTGCCCTTATGGGACCATCGGGTGCCGGAAAAAGTACATTAATACATATTTTGGGACTTATGGATAAACCTACATCGGGACAAGTTTTAATTGATGATGCGGATATAACGGGTTTTTCTCAAACAAAACTTGCAAAAATGAGACAGGAAAGTATAGGATTTGTTTTTCAATTTCATTATTTGCTGGCAGACTTTAGTGTTTTGGAAAATATTCTTATGCCTGTATGGAATAATAAAAATAAGAAAAAAGAATATGCTTTGGAAATGTTGAAAATAATGGGTTTAGAGGATAGGATAAATCACATGCCGAACGAGTTATCCGGAGGGGAACAACAACGGGTTGCTCTTGCAAGAGCTTTAATAAATAATCCTAAAGTCCTTTTTGCGGATGAACCAACGGGAAATTTAGACAGACAAACGGGCGAAAAAATAGAAAATTTAATGTTTGAAATGTGCAGTAAATTAAAAACGACATTATTGGTTGTTACTCATAGCCGGGAATTGGCAAACTTAGCTGACAGACAAATTAAAATGGTTGACGGGCAGATAAAGTAGAAAATAGTACTTATAATTTGTTTAATTTTTGTTATTGTTAAAAGTATAAAAATAATCAATAATGAAAAAATTTAACCGTAAGAGGATATTGTAACAGTTAAGATTTTATGGCTCTTCTTTTAAGATATTGATATATTTGTAAAATAGTCGGTAGAGTTTTTTCTTAGTTTGTCGTTAAATTATCAGACAAATTATTGTGAAATATTTCTTTTTCAAGTATAATATTTAGTTATTAAATTTAATTCGGTATTTTTATGAAATATAAATTAATATTAATATTAACAATATTGTTTTCAATGACATTGGTTGGCGGTTCGTTTTATACAAAAAAACTTATAGAGGAACTTCCTTCAATATCCGATCTTGAAAATTATACTCCGAGTATAGTTACAAAAATTTTTGATAGAAACGGAAGGGTTATTTCCGAATTGTTTGTAGAAAGAAGAGTTCTTGTACCTTTAAAAGAAATTTCGGTAGACTTGCAAAATGCTTTTATTTCCATAGAAGACAATCATTTTTATGAACACTGGGGAATATCTACAAAAGGAATATTAAGAGCTTTTATAAAAAATATGTTAAACGGTAGAGCAGTGCAAGGCGGTTCTACAATAACACAACAATTATCTAAAACCATATTTTTAACTTCAGAAAGAACCATATCAAGAAAAATAAAAGAATTTCTGCTTACCATACAATTGGAAAGAGAATATACCAAAGAAGAAATTTTACAGTTATACATAAATCAAATATATTTTGGAGCAGGAGGATATGGAGCGGAATCGGCATCTAAAATATATTTTGGAAAATCCGTTAGAGATTTGACTTTAGCTGAAGCGGCTCTAATTGCAGGGCTTCCAAAAGCTCCTAACTATTATTCTCCGTTAAAAAATCCCGAAAGAGCTAAAAAAAGAAGAGCTATAGTTTTATCCAGAATGAGAGAGTTGGGCTATATAACAAAAGAACAGGAAGCTCAAGCTAACGAGGTTCCTGTTCCAACGGAAAAACATATTGAAGAACAAAATTCCGGACACTATTTTATTGAATATTTAAGAATACTGTTAGAACCGAAATACGGAGTAAACATTTTACACAAAGGCGGATTAAAAATATACACAACTCTTGATATAAAAATGCAGGAAATAGCAGAAAAAACTTTAAGTGAAGCTTTGGAAAAGTTTGATAAAGACAGATTAGCTTTTTTTGAAAAAGAGAAAATTGAACCTAAAAAAGTTCAAGGAGCCATAATGGCAATAGATCCTGCTACCGGTGCAATAAGAGTTATGGTAGGCGGCAGAGATTTTAATGAAACAAAATTTAATAGAGCCGTTCAGGCAAAAAGGCAGGCAGGTTCTGCTTTTAAAACTTTTGTGTATACTGCGGCAATAGATACAAAAAAGATGACTTCGGCAACAGTATTGGAAGACAAACAAATGGTATATGTATTTGACGGTACAAAATGGAATTTGGTTTCAAGAAATCTTTCTTATGTAGAAAAATTGGCAGAAAAAATGAATATAGAAGATGTTATAGATCCTATGAAAGTTTGGTATCCTGTTAATTATGGCGGAAGATATAGAGATACCGTTCTTTTAAGAGAGGCTTTGGCAAGATCCATAAATACATGTGCTATAGAAGTTGTTGATAAGGTAGGACCGAATGTTGTTATTGATTATGCCAGAAAAATGGGGATACAAAGTCCGTTAACAAATACATTATCTTTAGCATTGGGTTCAAGTGATGTTACTTTGCAGGAAATGGTTTCTGCTTTCGGAACATTAGCTTCCGGCGGAGTAAAGACAGAACCATATTTTATTACAAAAGTTATAGATAAAGACGGTAGAGTTTTAGAAAGTAATCTTCCTATGGAAAAGGAAGTTTTATCACCGCAAACTTCTTTTATTATGACAAATTTATTAAAAGGTGCAATAGAAAAAGGTAGCGGATATGCCGCAAGACAATTAGGCAGACCTTGTGCCGGCAAAACAGGTACATCTAACGATAGTGTTGATGCATGGTTTGTCGGATATACTACACAAATGGTTGCCGGTGTATGGGTAGGATATGATGACAGAACAACTCTCGGACAAAAAGTTACGGGTGGATCACTTGCATGTCCTATATGGACAAAATTTATGAAAGAATCTTTAGAAGGATACCCTGTTGTTGATTTTTCCGAACCGCAAAGTGGCGGAATTGAATGGACAAACATAGATCCAAAGACAGGATTGTTGGCATTAAGTAAAACTTACGGAAAATATGAAGAGGCATTCTTGTTTGGAAC
>ONUQ01000146.1 GCA_900321055.1 uncultured Elusimicrobia bacterium | reverse complement strand
CTTCTGTTATAATATTATAGTTGCTTACTCTAACAACATCCATAAATCTTGGATATTTATTACTTAACTTATAAAGCAACTTTGTAGATTTTGTATACTTCTCGTTTAAAAAAGCATTTATAGAGTCAACGAAAATTTTCTTGTCTCTTTTATTTACAAGTGTAGAAAAAACTAATTCTTTTTCTTCATTTAATTTATCACTATAAACATCAACATATTCGTCAGGAAACAAAGTTTTAATTTTTTTTATATAAAGTAATCCTTCATAAAAATTATTATCATTTATGTTTTTTCTAAGTTTTATATAATAATCATCAACTAATGCTCTTTTATAAAATTCTTCTTTTTCTTTCAAAATTAATATTTTATTCTTTAATTCATTAGCTTTCTCATTATCAGGCTCTAATGCTAGAACTTCATTCAAACATGTTTTTACTACATCAAAATCACCGTTTATATAAAATTTCTTAGCCATGTCTAATTTATACATACATAGATTCATCTCTTTTTCTTTCTGTTTGAGAATATACTTTTCTTCTTTATTCTCTTCTACTTTTTTTACCGACTTCGTTTCTTTTTTTACAGACTTGGCTTCTTTTTTTACTGTCTTAGTTTCATTTTTTACAGTCTTAGTTTCATCATATTGTGTTTTTGCATATACACTGACGGTAAACAAAAAACACATACACACACATGCCAAAATTTTTTTATCATAATTTCTATCCCCAATAATAATTTTTTATACCTTTAAACAAGGATAATATTTTTTTCAAAGAAAAATTTTTGTTATTTTCAGATAATATGCCGGTATCAGGTGTAGTAACGACTATAATATTATCTTTATCTGTTACATAATCAATACGCCCTAAACCAACTATCTCTTTTAAAATTTGCTTACTTTTTAACAAAACTTTTGTATCTTCCATAATTTTATTCATTATGTTTAATAACCTGGGAATATCCAACGGTTTAACGATATAATCATAAGCCCCGGTTTTCATAGCTTCTATTGCTATTTCAATAGAACCGTGAGCCGTAACAACTATAGGCATTGAATCTGCATTTATATCTTTTATTCTCTTTATTAAAGTCAAACCATCTATATCAGGTAATCTATAGTCAACAATTACAATATCAAAAAATCGTTTCTTTATGAGATATAAAGCTTCTTCTCCGTCACAAGCGGACTCAACTGCAATATTCTCTGCTACTAACACCGTTTTTAAAGATATTCTTTCCGAATCTTCATCTTCAACAATCAAAACTGTAGGATTTTTTTTCTCTTCCTCAACATCATTATTTTCTTTTTCTTCATGTTGTATTACATTTTCCTGTTCCTGATTATTATTTTGATACAAAACATCATTGTTTTCTTCAAATCTATATTCCATATTTAAATACCTTTTAAAAAATTAATTTACAATTTTTGCTGTTATAAATATAGTAAGTTCTGTTCTAACCTTACTTTTTTGAACTCTTTTAAACAAATACCCCAATAAAGGAATATCTCCTAATAAAGGAATTTTGTTTTCAGTATTGGTTTCGGTTTCCCTTATCAAACCGCCAATAGCAGCTGTTTCTCCGCTTCTCAACATTAATGTTGTTGACGACTTTGTAGTATTTATTATTGGTGTACTATCTATTGCCTCACCTGTTCTATAACTTTGCTCAGGAGCTACTACTAAAACAACAGAACCGTCTCTATTGATTTGAGGTTTTACTTTCAATTTAATACCGGCTTGCTTAAAAGAAGTTGTTCCTGTTGTATCACCTGTAGATGCAGAAGTCGTTTTGCTTTGTAAGTATGGAATTTCTTCTACAATATCAATAGAAGCTTCCTGATTGTTTAATACAAATAATTTTGGATTAGACAAAACTTTAGCCTCTCTATTGTCAGCTCCAACTGAAAAATTAGCATTGATACTCCAATCATCTCCTTGCAAAATAGATACTCCGATTGAACCAAAAGAATTTGATACTTGAGAAGGCATCAATGTTCTAAAAAGGAAATTTTTATTTCCATAAAAAGACATGTTGCTTAAAGGATATGGATTTACCAACCCGTTTCTAAAAACACCATCCCACTGAGTTCCAATTGAAAAACCTTCCGATAAATTTATTTCTACTATTTTTGCTTCCAATAAAACTTGTTGTGTCGGAACATCTAAAGTTCTAAGAAGTCCTTCCATTTTATCAATACTGTCAGCTAAATCCGTAATAATTAAAGAATTTGTTCTTGTATCCGAAACAATTTTTCCACCTTTTGTTAATCTTGATGACAATATTTTTTCTAAGTCACTGGCCTTTGCATAGTTACAGAAAACTACTCTTGATACCGTAATATGACTACCGTCGGATTTACTTTTTATAACATAAATATTTGCATCACCCTGCTTAACATAATACAAATCGTAAGTATCAAGCAAAGCATTCAAAGCTTCTTCAGCCGTAACATCTTTTAAAGATAACATTATCTTTTTTTGATACAAATTAGTATCAGAAATTAACTTCATTCCCGTTTTCATACTTAAAACATTTAAAACAGTGTACAAAGATGTTCCCTGAAAATCTATAGAAATCAAATTTGTAGACACTCCTCCCCTTCTGCTACTTGCTACAGCCTCAATGACAGTAACATCAAACAACAATACCAAACAAAAACAAATTGCTAAAATCTTTTTCATTTCCTCTACCTGTTTCTTTAATTTTCCATTTTTATTGTAAATTTTACACCATAACAATCAACAATAATACTATTTTGTTGTATCTTAACAATTTTTGCATTTTTATACTTATTTCCGACATAGTAAAATCTACCGTCTATAATTACCATCGGATTTTTATCCTCATACATTATACCATCTATAACAATATTCGGTTTTTCTACATTTCTTACTACGGAAGAATATTTTTTTGGTTTTTTCTTCTTTTCAATAACAACTCTAAAGAAAGGACTTTCAGGAATATGTCCGATATCTCTCCATGTATCAGCATATCCGATATCTTTTATTCCTAATAATTTATCAGCTATCGTTTTAAAATACCCCGCTCTTGCGATATCATCAAGATTTTCTATCACGGTTCTTCCGCTTAAACCACTGTTCACACGGCTTGAGTATAATATAGGAGAAATTTTCATATTTGCTTCTCCTTTATAGTTATAAGTTACACTTTCTATTTCCGTAAATTGTTCCAATTCAAATAAGAATTTACAAAAAGTATCGTAGTTTGCAACAAAAGAAAACTCCAAATAAATATTTCCATCATCTTTTGAAGTCTGTTTTATATCTTCACCGCTTACATATATCTCCATTTGTTTTAACAATTCCAAAACTTTATCTTTATAAGAATTTAATATTTTTTCATTTGGATTTAAATTAGCTTTGTAATATCCCATCATATCAAAAATAAAATCTTCTTTTTCAGATACTTTCATCTGAGTTTCGGAAAAAGTATCTATTTTTCTGTCTACTTCACAAAATTTGTCGTAAACAGAACTTATTCTGCTATAATTATCTTTAAATTTAGAATAAACACTAACATAAACCACCCAAGCAACTATAATAAAAAACACTAAATTACAAAAACAAAATAAAAATTTTTTATTTGATTTCATCTATAATCACCTCCTTGATATAACAGATAATTTAACTTCAAGAATATTTCCGGACTTGTTTTTAAATAAATCAATACTATCTGCATTTACAACTTTTTCCACCACAATATCATCTTTTTTTATGTATGTACTTTTTTCAAAACTGGTCTTTAAAATATTAACATAATCATAAAAACTACCCAATTTTTCCATTGCAGTTTTGTCCACATAAAAAGCTATTTTAAGTTCATTACCGCTGCAATATGTATTTAATATCATAGCATCTTTTGGAAAAAAAGTTCCCAAATCAGTAAAAACGACACCATAGTTTGTATTTTTATTTAAGAGTTCTTTTATAGCTAACAATCTGTAATAATATGTTGTCCAAACATTTTCTTTATCTGTAATATTATTTGCAGCTCTTTTTTCCTCTATTAAACTTTTTATTTTAGTTATTTTATTATTACAGGCAACTATATCGTTATTTATATTATAAGAGAGAATAAGTAAG
>ONUQ01000198.1 GCA_900321055.1 uncultured Elusimicrobia bacterium | reverse complement strand
AAGTATTAAGGTTTTCAAAAGTAAGAATAAAAAACAAACAGAAACACAAATGAAAGATATAGAAAAAAAATTAATAGATATAATGGAACAAAAACAGAGTTTTGGTGAAGGCAACTATATTGCCGATAAAGGTATTCAACAAATAAAAAAACAATTAAACAATATTAACAGAGAAGTAAACGAATATTCTGATAAAGAAACCAAATACAAAGAAAAACTGGATAAATTAAAAGAACAGAAAAATAAACTTAACGATATAAAAAATAAACTTGACAATGAATATGAAAAGTCCATGACACAAATTTCAAAGACGGACAAGAATTTTAGCAAACAGGAAACAGATGATATTGAAGAAGATGATAATATTGCAGAAACAAAGGGAGCAGAAACAAAAATAGGCGATACTGATTTAAACAGAGTTTTAAATTTTTACGGAGATATGGATAAGCCTAATAATGAAAGAAAAATTAATAATCAGGAAATAAACAAAAATCAGAGAGATTGGTAATGATTAAAAATATATTTTTATTATTATACTTTTTTATTTTTTTATTTTGTGCCACGGATATATACTCTTCAGATTTAAAAGTTTCCGTAAACAAAAGAGAAGTTGAAATAAATGAAACTTTACTTTTGACCGTTGAAGTTGATAACAATACGGATAAAATCAATTTACCTAAAATAACGGATTTTATAGTTATATTAAAAGACACTTTCAATAAAGAAAAGAAAAAAATTTATAAATATGAATTTATTCCTAAAGGAATAGGATTTTTTTCCATACTGTCAATTACAGTCGGTAATAAAAGTTCTTCACCGATAAGTATTAAGGTTTTCAAAAGTAAGAATAAAAAACAATCGTTACAATCGGACTCAAGCAGTTTAGCGGAAGCTTTTACCGATAATGCGGTAGTTTATGTTAATCAGTTAGTTTATTACACATTAAGGTTTAAAACAAAAAGAGATTTAGCTTGCGAACCGTATTACATTTTACCGACATTTCAGGATTTTTGGAAAAACAAGTCAAATGTAAAAAGCGGGTATAAACTTATACACGGTGAAAATTATTTTACTTTTGATGTTACTGCTTCATTGTATCCTATGAGAGAAGGTATTTTAGTTATTTCCCCTTCTACCGTATCAATTGAATATTTAAATTCAAATACAACAACTAAATTTGAAACAAAAACACTTAAACTTAAAGTGTTGCCTTTACCGAATTTAAACAAGCCGAAATCTTTTTGCGGAGCTGTAGGGAAATATGAAATTTATTCGTCGGTTGATAAAAAAGTTCTTAAAGTTAATGAACCTTTGATTTTGAGTATAACAATAAAAGGAAACGGAAATATCAACAGTATTTTGGAACCGGATATAAAACTGCCAAGTGAAATGAAAAAATATGCTACCACAATAAATATCAATAAAAATGCCGAAATAAGTTCAAAAAAATTTCAATGTATGATAATTCCTACAAAAGAAGGAAATTATATAATACCAAAAATTTCTTTTTCTTATTTTAATCCTTATTTAAAAGATTATGTATCCGTAAATACAAAAGAGATTAAAATAAAAGTTGAGAAAAAAAAAAAAAAAAATATCGGCACAGATAAAGATAATATTAAAAACGATACGGACAACAACAGTAAAGAAGATCTTATAAATTTAATTAATACTTTTGATATAAAAGATAATATAAATTTATCAAACGGCAGTAATACTGTTTTAATTACCGACAAAAATTTTATTTTACTTGTAATATCCGTTATTTTCTTGGTAATAGTGTCAATATTTTATAGAATAAGACTATATTTTCTTTATAAAGATGTTGTTAAATCTCAAAAGATGGTAGCCGAACAAGAATTTTTTAAATATATGAAAAAAGCAAAAGAACATCTTGGTAATGCTAAAAAATTTGAATTTTTCTTTTATATAGATATTGCTTTAAAAATGTTGTTAAAATCAAAAAACAATTATGAATACAATTTCATGACAAAAGAAGAAATTGCTACAAATTTAAAAATGCTAAATTTTGATACAAAACTTATAAATTCGGTTATATATATTTTGAATATATGTGATAAATTTAAATTTACAAACATCATGATTTCAAATAATGAAATGGAAAAAATATATGCACAAGTATACTTTATTAAAGAACTGTCGGATAAAATAATATTATGAAAAAAGCATTGATATTTATTATTTTTTTATTTTTTACGGTCGGATTTTTATATGCAAAAGAAAACGGTATTGACACTACCGCAAACAAAGAATTGTATAAACAAGCTATACACTTCCAAAAAACAAAGGATTATCACAATTCCGTTAAAAATTATAATATTCTTATTTCTAAAGGTGTAAAAAATTCAGACATATACTATAATTTGGCACTTTCATATATCGGATTGGGAGAATACGGTAAATCTTCGTTAAATATAGAACGGGCTCTAAAAATTTCTCCAAGAGATAAAGATATCAGAAAATTAAAACGGGAACTTTCAAAAATAATAAAAGAACCTAAAGAAAATATCGCAGAAAAGGTCATATCTCAAATAAAATTAATCGGTTCATTAAATGAACTGACAATTGTGGTATTTACAATTTTTTTTATGATTTGTATATTTATATCATTATATTGTTTATATTACAAAAAAACATATATTAAGATTGCATTAATACTATTTATATTTTTTATGGCAAACTGTCCGTTGATGTATATGAAAATAAATGACGAGTTGTTGTCTAAGAAAGCTGTTATTATAACAACAACTCAAGTGAGAAACAGACCGATAAGAAAAGAAGTTCCGTCTTTTGAAATTGTTTCGGGAAGAAAAGTTACGGTTTTGGCGGAATTAGGAAGATGGAGAAATATTAAATCGTCAATAGACGGTTTTAGCGGTTGGATTGACAAAAGTTCATTAGAATTAATTTAAAAGGATTTTATGATGATTAAAAACATAGAAAAACAAATTTTTGAATATTTATCTTTACATTTAAAAACCGAAAGATATAACCATATTTTGGCAGTTAATGATTTGGCCATAAAACTTGCAAAAGCATACAAACTTGATATTTATAAAGTTTCAATTTCCGCACTTTTACATGATTGTGCAAAAAATATGTCTTTAGAAGAAAATATAAAATATGTAAAAGACAATAAAATAAAAATAAAATATTTTGATTTTATTATAAAATATCTTCCACAAGTTTTACATTCTTATATAGGAGCGGATATTGCAGAAAAAAATTTTAAAATAAAAGATAAAGAAATTATAAATTCCATAAAAAATCATACTGTCGGCAGAATAAAAATGTCTGATTATGAAAAAGTTATTTTTATAGCGGATTCGTTATCTTTGGACAGAAAATTTAAGAAAAGTTTTGTTTCAAAAAAAGTTATGTTTAGTAATTTAGATGAAACATTTAAACTTGTTTTGCAAAACAAAATAAATTATGTTATTTCTGCTTTTAGAGTTTTACATCCTGACATAATAAAAATTTGGAATTATTACAATAAATAAAATGTTAAAAAAAACAGTTATTTTATTAAGTATAGTTGCTATTATTGTTATATTTTTTATTGGTATTTATTTATATCAATTTTATAAGTCTAATGTCGTTAGAAACATTAAGAATTATAATGATATAAATATATTATTTATAACAAAAAATAATTCAAACGAAGAAAATACAAATTTTAAACTTTTTGTTATTAAATATAATTTATCGGATAAATATACAAAAGTATTTTTTATTGATGAAAATATAACAATATTACAAAGAAAGATAAAATCACGAACTTTAAACGAAATGATTTTATCCGTACAAGAAGATAAGAGAATTGATTTCATTAAAACAGAAATAGAAAAATTATTAGATAATAAAATAAAGATAAATTATTATGTATCAACGGACATAAAAAACATAACAAACATAATAAAACTGCTGTCAAAAGAAAACGATACGAAAAATAATTTAATCTTACTTGATAATTACCTAAAAGAAGATAAATATAGAATAAAAGAATTATATTCTTCAATAAAGATAATAAATTATATAAAAACAAATATTAATTTTTTTAACTATATAAACTTTATAAAAGGTTTAAAAAGCAGTATTATAGTTTTAAAAACAAATTTCAGTTTAACGGATATTTTCTTCTTATATAAATATTTAAAAGAGGATAAAGAAATAAGATATGCCGATATTCCCATAATAAATAAAAGAAAAAGAATAGAGACGGATGAAGATAATAAAGATAAAGTTATAAATTTTTTAAATAATAATAACAAACAAGATAACAAGTTGAAACTGCAAATTTTTAATGCAACAAATAAAAACAGGCTTGCATTAAAAGCGGCAAACAAACTTAGAGCAAACAAGTTTGATGTTATTGAATGGAAAGGATATAACCATAAGTATGATTTTACAATTATTTTTGATTTAGTTGATAATTATGAACAAATGAAAGAAATTAAAAAAGTTTTGAATTGCGGTGAAATAATTTTCGTTCCTAACAAATTATTACTTACAGACACAATGGTTTTTTTAGGGCAAGATTGCAAAATATATGATAAATTGGATAGATATGAAGATGATAATGAGGAAGAATAGAAAAAACTGAAACGGCAAGGCAACGGCAAAGACAAAACGGATGAAAAACAATCCTATGTGCTGTCACTGCGAACCCGTTAGGGTGTGGCAGTCTATGGAATAATAAACAACAACAAAGGCAACGGCAACGGTAACATAACAAAAAAAATCAAACAAAATAAAAAAAAGCAACGGCAATGGATGAAATACATTCCTATGTGCTGTCACTGCGAATCCGTTAGGGTGTGGCAGTCTATGGAAAATAAAAAACAACAACAACGAAAACGGCTGGATTGCCACGACCTTCGGTCACGGAATGACGACAAAGGCAAAAGACGAAAGGCAAACGGCAACAACAACGACAAAACGGCATTTTTTATGGATTCCCGATTACTGCTTTCGGGAATGACGAAAAAAGAGGAAAACGGATTTATTTTTTATGGATTGCCTCGGAATTTT
>ONUQ01000130.1 GCA_900321055.1 uncultured Elusimicrobia bacterium | reverse complement strand
ATATAAATGATGATCCGATTTTGTTATTGAAAATTTTTCCGGATTGTTTCTTACATAAGTACACTTCTCCAATGTAAAGAAAGATTGGCTTGCCAGAATAGAGTTTACATAAGGTCTTGCCTTAACTAAAAATTCCAATGTTTCATGAAAATCTTCATCTGTTTCTGTCGGAAAGCCATACATCTTATTTATTTGAAATGAAATTCCTACTTCTTTTGTATTTTTAAACAGTTCAATTGCTTTTGGAATTTTAAACTTTTTATTCATGGAATCTAAAACTTTTTGTGAACCGGACTCTACTCCATAACCAACCCAACCGCAACCGACTTGTTTTATTTTTTTTAGTAGTTTTAGTGTCATATCATCTCTGACAACCGCTTGCCCTGCCCAAGAAATTCTAATGTCGTTTGATATTATTAAATCACAAAATTCTTCAAGATTTTTTAAATTTCCGTTTAACAATAATCCGTTAAAGTAAAAATAATTTATTTGTGCAAAATCAGTAATGTGTTTCTTTATCTGTTCAAATAATCTTCCGGCAGACATTGTTCTGTATTTTGGCCAAAATAATCTTTCATAACAGAAATGACAAGCATTGATACAACCTCTTGAATCCAGTAAATCAAGCCTGTTAGTTTGTTCGTATTTGTTATTTAAAATATCATCTTTAAAATCCATATAATTGGGAATTGGTGAAGAGTCTAAATCTTTTATCGTTTCACTTTGTCCGCAATCAATAACTTCACCGTCTTTTTTCATTAAAAAGCCTTCGCATTTCGGCAGGTTATTTATATCAAAGTTTTCTTTTAATTTTTCTAAAAGATTTTTTAGGGGAATATCCGCTTCACCGTAACAAACATAATCTATAAAATTTTGTTTTGCAAAATCATAAGCCATTTGAGTTTTTGCAGCTTTATGACCTAAGAAAATTATTATGGAATTTTTTTTTGATTCTTTTATTTTTTGTGCTATGGCATAACTTATGTTTACGGACGGAGTATGTGTATCAAATATAAAAACATTTGCATCGGTAGCTAAAATGGCGGTTATGGATTTTTGTGCATTTGAAACTTTTAATATTGTATCCGTAAAAGTATTGTTTTCCCAAACAGAATAAAAGTCTCTGTTTGTCCAATACTTTTTGTTTTCTTCGTTTGCCTAATGATAAAAAATATTATTTAAATCAAAACAAAAAGTTTCATGCCCTAAACTTTTTAAATATGTTGAAAAATAGGCAAGTATATAAGGAGGACAATATCTTACCCACCAGGGACATTTTATTAAGGCAACTTTCATTGTTACCTTTCCTCATCCACTATCCACTTATATTCATCGCAGGGACAAGTTTCCGCTTCGCAAGGCATTGGTTTATCATGTAATCTGAAATTTTTGTCCGTAAATATGTTTCCGATAGGTTTATGGCTTAAAGGTCCGCATCTTGTAACCGTTCCGTCTGCTTTAATTGAAGCATATATATGACCCGCTCTACACAACAATTTACCTTTGGTTTTTTGACCTTCAAGATGATATTTTAATCTGTCAACATCTCCCATATAAGGTTTCATCATTTCTCTTTCTTCATCCGTATATGCCTGAGGATAAGTTTTTCCGCAATATTCACCATGAAAAGCAGCTAATGCCATAACAATACCATGGCTTTTAAATATATCGTCATAATATTTTATTTATCCATGTTTGGCGGATAAGCTAAATAGCAAACTCCGCCTTTGAAACCGTATTTATATAAATATAAAACTTTTCTGATAAAAGGTTCTATTTTTGTTTCCAACGGATGAAAATTCATATCAAGTCTTACTCTTTCGGGGTTTAGTTGCTTTGCAAAGGTAAACATATCTCCCGATAATTGACAGGTAACTTTTACCGTATGCTTTTTTGAAATAACTTCTACCAAATCTGTAAATCTCGGATATAAAGTCGGTTCTCCGCCGGTAATCATTAAATCGCATTCACCATATAAGTCGTACATCCTGTCCCAAATTTCTACCATTTTTTCAAAAGGCGGATATACATTATGTTTATCCATTTCGTCCCAAACTTTATCAAACCAGCAATAAGGACATCTGAAATTACATCTGTAATGAGAATCCCATACAAAACTAACTTTTTGTTTTTGTTGCATAACACATTCCTTTTAACTTTTTAATGTGTGTATCATTATATAAAAATTTTATATAATAAAAAAGATAAATTTTATTCCATACAACAAAAATATGAAATTCAATTTGTCTTTTGAATTTATACAATAAAATGATAAAATATAAAAAAATATGTGAGAAAAAATATGAAAAAAATAGTGGCTTTCATTGTTGTTTTATTATTTTCTTTTGGTAGTATAACATTTGCAAATTATAACGGATATAGGGCATATTTAAAAGGATTAAATGCTTCAAAAAAAGGTAAGATAGATACTGCAATTTCTGAATTTGAAAGAACTTTAGCTTATGATGCCGAAGCTACTACCGTTTATAAAGATTTGGCAATTCTTTATTTACAAAAAGGTAATACGGAAAAAGCTTTAGATTCGGCGAAAAAACTTCAGGAATTAGAAAAGGATAATTTAAAAACTCAGTTGTTTTTGGCATCTTTTTATCAATCCTTAAATGATTGGGCTTCGGCAAAACAGTGTTGGAAAAAAGCATTGGAACTGGATCCGAAAAATGAAGTTGCTACTGTATACTTGGCATCATATTACTATACGGATAATAAACTTAAAGAGTCTATTGATTATTGGACAAAATTTTTAGAGCAACGACCTGAATCGTCAGAAGGATTTTTTCAGCTTGCCTTGGCTCAGGAAAAACTCGGACTGCTTGACGAAGCTTTAAAATCTTATAAAAAAGTAAGCGAACTGAAACCTGACTCCAGAGAGAGCTTTTTGGCAAAGGCACGAATTTATGAAAATAAAAAAGAATTTAAACTTGCCATAAAAGAATATGAAGAGTATGCAAAGCTGTTTCCTGCCAAACCTGAAATATTGTTGTATTTGGGGAAATGTTATTTTGAAGAAAAAAAATATGAAAAAGCAGAGGAAACTATTTTAAAAGCAAAAGAAAGTTCCCCGGATAATGTAATGATAAATTACTTATTAGGATTAGTATATGAAAAACAGGGAAAAACGGATGAAGCCATAGATATTTTTGAATATGTAGTGAAGTTAGAGCCTACGGCTTCAAACTATGCCAGATTGGGTTATTATTATGCATTAAAACAAAAATATAAAGAAGCTGAACAGCTGTTTAATAAGGCTTTAAAGTTAGAACCCGCAAATGCGGAAATATTATATTTGTCGGGATTGAATTATGTTGACTATAAAAAATATGATAAAGCAAAAAAAGTATTAGAAAAAAGTTTGTATTTCAAACCTAATTTCGTAGATGCAAAATTTTATTTGGCACTTTGTGTTGATAAATTAGGTTCT
>ONUQ01000105.1 GCA_900321055.1 uncultured Elusimicrobia bacterium | reverse complement strand
TACTTAAAGAACTTTCTTTTTCTCTTCACTTTTTTTCAAAGTGAATTGATTATATCACAAATCTTTTTTTTTGTCAAGTACTTTTTTCAACTACTTCCAACCGGATTTTTATCGCTGAATGCAGATTATAGTACAATTTATTATTTTTGTCAATACCTAATCGTAAAAAAAACAAATACCGAAAAAATTTCATTGTACTTAATTATTTTATACAATAATAGGAAAGAGTTTTTGAACTCATAAAAAATAATAATATTTATTTAACGACAATAAATAAAAGATTAAAGAATTTAAATATGTACTTGATAAAATATAATTTATGAAGATAAAAATAAAATAGATTTGTTTACTATTTTTATATATTTTCATTAAGAAATAAATATTTTTTTGCTTGAAAAAATTTTTAGACACATATATAATAATGTTAATATTTAATTGAGGAAAAAAAATATGGAACTGTTATCAACATTAGCCATAGGATTAGCAATAGCTTTAGTATTTGGTGTTGTTGCACAAAAGATAAAAATATCTCCTATTGTCGGATATTTAATAGCCGGTATTATAGTAAGTCCTAATTCACCCGGAATATCTGCAGACTACAATGTAGTTAAAGAATGTGCTGAGGTAGGAATAATTCTTTTAATGTTTAGTGTCGGCATGCATTTTAAATTAAGTGATTTAATTGCCGTAAAAAAAATTGCAATTTGCGGAGCAATATCTCAAATAGCAGTAAGCACTTTAATTTCTGCCGTATTGGTTAAATTTTTAGGATGGTCATGGACAGCAGGAATAGTTTTTGGAATATCAATATCAGTGGCAAGTACCGTCGTGTTAACCAGAGTTTTATCAGACAACAAAACTTTAAATACTCCTACCGGACATACTGCTGTCGGGTGGCTTGTTATGGAAGATATTTTTACTATATTAGTATTAGTTCTTTTACCTATATTTTTTGGAGAAATCGGTAACAATTCAAACATTGGTTTTGTTTTACTAAAAACTGTCGGTAAACTTATATTGTTTATAGGACTTGTTGGCATTATATGGAAATTTAATATCATTGATAAAATATTAATGTTGATAGCGACAAACGGAACCAGAGAACTTTTCATTTTATCAACTATTGTTATAGCTATGGGAATAGCAATATGTGCTTCTGAAATGTTTGGAGCTTCCATAGCATTGGGTGCTTTCCTTGCAGGAATGGTTGTCGGTAAATCAAATTTTAGTTTACGAGTAACTTCCGAAGCTATATCTATAACAGATATATTTGCGGTTTTATTTTTTGTATCCGTAGGAATGCTTTTTAATTTTGCAAAAATTTCTACATCGTGGGAATTAATTATAATTTTATTTTTTATAGTTTTAATAGTAAAACCTTTAGTTGCAATACTTGTAGTAAAATATTTAAAAGAACCTACTAAAAAAGCAATATATATCGGTGTAGCTCTCGGACAAATTGGAGAATTTTCATTTTTGCTTGCATCTATCGCTTCCATAAAATATAATATTTTTCCACAACAAGCATACAATGCAATGATTCTTGTATCAATAGTAACAATAACACTAAATACCGTAATTTATCATTTTCTGGACGATATTTTAAAATTTCTTACCAAAAAGGGTTTTTTTAAAACTAATATAAATTACGAAATAGATACTCAAATGGAAAATATAGTTAAAGATACCAGACATGTTATTATTGTAGGGTATGGACCTGTAGGAAAAGTAATATCAAACATTTTAATTAAATCAAAAATTATTGTTGTATTCATAGAGTCAAATATTGAAAATGTAAATAAAATTAAAGATAAGAATATAGAAGAATTAAAAGTTGTATATGGTGATGCTACAATGAAAGAAGTTTTGTTGGCCAGCGGAATACTAACAAGTGAAGCTCTCATTATCTCATCAACTTTTGCACCTGCTGAAGAAATTATAGAAGCGGCCACAGAACTAAATTCTAAAATAAAAATTCTCATGAACACAAGTTATATAAAACAGGCAAAAATTTTTAGAAAGAAAAATAACGAAAATTTAAAAGATATAGATTTAAGAGTTCATTCAGGAGAAGGTTCTGCCGCATTAACATTGGCAAAAGAAGTTTTTGATATATTTAATTTAAATAATTTTAAGGAAGAAGTAAATAATATTTACAATGAAATTATATCTATGTAGAAATTGAATATAATTTAAGAAAAAAACTTTTCTTTTTTTTCTATTTTCTGATAAAAATTTTCATAAACAATTATTATTAAAGAATTATAATTTTTTTTAATTATAACAATATACAATGTGATTATTTTTTACAACCAAACATTATGAATATTATACAATACAATTTACTATTACTAAACAATACACAAATCAATGTTTTTATTGAAAGAAAAAAAATAAAAAATCATTACATAAAAATATTCCCGAATTTAAAAGTAGTCGTTTGTATTCCATTAAATATGGATTTAAATTTAATTTATGGTTTTATTGAAAAAAATAAAAAGTGGATACAAAAAAATTTAGACAAATACAAAAATGTTCAAAAAGAAAATATAAGAGATAATCTTTCAAATGGCGGAACAGTTAAGATATTAGATAATCAATATATTGTATACATATATGAAAGTAACAAAAATAGTATCGTTATAGACGGGTTTAACATTTATATTTATTCTATACGAAGTAATGATATTAACTATATCACTAAACAATACAATAATTATCTTAAAGAAAAATCTACGGAATATTTTAAAGAATCAATAAAAAAATTTTGGCCGATATTTCAAAAATATAATTTAACTTTTCCTAATCTAAAAGTTAAAGCTATGAAAAGTAAATGGGGCAGTTGCAGACCATCCGTTTCACAAATAACATTAAATTTATATCTATATAAAACTTCCATACAATGTATAGATTATGTTGTTTTACATGAGCTTACACATTTAGTTCATCATGGACACAAACAAAGATTTTATAACTTTTTAGAAAAGTATATGCCAAATTATGAAAACATAGAAAAGCAATTAGATATATATGCTACACAAATTTTATACTAATCTTTATAAATATTTTTTAACAATTCTATTTCTTTTGCATAACCGTCTATTTCATTTGGAGTTTCAAGAAAAAACGACAAATGTTTTAGTTTAGAATGATTAATTATTTTTTCTATGGCTTGTATTCCCAAATAACCTTCACCGATTTTTTCATGCCTGTCTTTATGTGAAGAAAACTGATTTTTAGAATCATTTAGATGTATTGCTTTTAATTTATCCAGTCCTATGATAGTATCAAATTGCTCTATAACCCCATCAAGATTATTTACAATATCGTATCCGCCATCATAAACATGACAAGTATCTAAACATACTCCTATCTTATTTTTAAATTTTACTTTATCCATAATTTGTTTTAATTCTTCAAATTTAGAACCTATTTCGCTTCCTTTTCCGGACATAGTTTCTAACAAAATTATAGTAGTCTGTTCTTTTGTTATTACATCATTTAATGTATCTGAAATAATATCTATGCCTGCCTGCACCCCTTGCCCCACATGACTGCCGGGATGAAAATTATACATATTGTTCGGAGTATATTCCATTCTTTTTAAATCGTCAATAAAAATTTCTTTTGCTAAATCTCTAACTCTTTTATCTGCAGAACAAGGATTTAGGGTATATGGAGCATGTGCCAAAATTTTAACAAAATTATTTTCTTTTACGATTTGTAAAAATTTTGCTATATCTGTTTCATCTATTTCTTTAGCTTTGAATCCTCTGGGATTTCTGGTAAAAAACTGAAAAGTGTTGGCACCTATTTCAATAGCTTGTTTTGCCATTGCACTATAACCATCAGATGCCGATAAATGACAACCTATATTTAACATAAGTTCCTATTTTAATTTATATTAGAATACATTAATATTTTCATTATAAGTTTTTATATAGAATCTATTATTCTCTTTCTAAAATTTGTATCTTCTTTTTATTAAATTCTTCTTCCGTTAAAACACCATTTTCTTTCAGGTTTGCAAGTTTTTGAATTTCATCCGCAACAGATTTATTTTCAATAACAATCTCTTTTTTGGTATCATTGTTAGTAACTGCCCAAACAAGAGAAGCAAGCCAACCAATAATAGACCATCCCAAAAACACATTCAGTATAATTATTGCTCCCGTTTGAGGATGTCTTCTTATTATGGCAATAATAGCAGGAACAATATATAAAAATATACCTACATACAACAATTCCATTATTTTTCCCCTTATAAGAAATTTTATCTGATATTTTAAAAAGAACAATATCTATAAAATATCGCCTATGTTTTCTATAACGGATTTTAAGTTATCTGTTTTTTTTCCTCCGCCTTGTGCAAAATCAGGTTTTCCTCCACCTGAACCTTCAATTTTTGAGGCAAACTGTTTTGCTATTTTGCCGGAATTATATCCTTTTTCCATAAGATCATTACTTACCGACACAACAAATGAAATTTTATCATTAAACTGTGAAGCTATTACGATAATTGCAGACTGTTGTTTTGTTTTAACTCTGTCTGCCATTTCTCTTAATGACTTTACATCTATATCTTTAACAATAAATGCAATAACATTTACACCGTTTATTATTTTTGCAGATTTAATATATTCATCTATTTCACCGGATATAACTTTACTCTTTAATTTAGAAATTTCTTCTTCCAGTGTTTTTATATCTGCCATTACTTTTTTCGCGGAAGAAATTAAAGCAACTTTTGATGTTTTTAATATTTCTGAAACTTCGTCTATTTTATTTTCTAAACTTTCAACATATTTTTCACATGCACCACCACACACGGCTTCTATTCTCCTTATTCCGCTACCTACCGAACTTTCGGAAATGATTTTAAACATTCCGATATCACCGGTTTTTTGGACATGTGTTCCGCCACAAAGCTCCATTGAATAATATTTATCATCCGTTTCTATAACTTTAACTGTTCTGACAACATCACCGTATTTTTCACCGAACAGTGCCATAGCACCTTCTTTTCTTGCTTGTTCTATAGACATTTCTGTTATAGATACAGGATAATTTTGTCTTATAGCTTTATTTACATCTTGTTCTATTTTTTTAAGTTCTTCTTTCGTTACTGCTTTAAAATGGTTAAAATCAAATCTTAAATTATCGGGACAAACAAAAGAGCCTGCCTGAGCAACATGGTTACCGAGAGTAGCTCTCAATACTTTTTGCAACAAATGCGTTGCCGTATGATGCCTTGCGGTTTGATTTCTTTTTTCAGTATCTATTGAAGCTGTTAAAACATCACCTGTTTTAACTTTTCCTTGTGTTACTGTTACTTTATGAACAAAAAGTTTTCCTATAGGTTTTATAACATCGGTAACTTCCATATTTACGGATTCATTAAATATTTTTCCCGTATCTGCAACCTGTCCTCCTGATTCTGCATAAAAAGGAGTGTTTGAAAAAATTATTTCACCTTTATCGCCTTCAACCAAAGAGTCTGTTTTTTTACCGTCTTTTACAAGTGCAATAACTTTTACGGATGAACTGTTTTGAGTATAACCTTCAAAAGTTGTGTCACCGCATTCTTTATGTAATACGGAATAAAAAGTTATGTCTTGTTCTCCTGAACCGCTCCATGCACCTCTTGATTTTTCCTGAGCAAGTTTCTTTTCCTGCTCAAATCCTTTTTCATCTATTGTTAAACCGTTTTCAAGTGCAATTTCTTTTGTAAGCTCATGAGGAAATCCGTAAGTATCATAAAGTTTAAATACATCTTCACCTTTTAATTCGCTCACATTTTTTGATTTATATTGCATTATAAGATTATTTAATAAATCTGTTCCCGTATTTAATGTTTCAAGGAATTTTTCTTCTTCAACTTTTGCCATAGATTTTATATTATCAAGTCTTGCCGTAAGTTCCGGATATGCCGGTTTCATTACTTCATGAACAACATCAACAAGTTTGTATAAGAAAGGTTCTTTCATTCCAAAAACCTTTCCTTGTCTTACTGCTCTTCTTAAAATTCTTCTTAAAACATAACCTCTTCCTTCATTTGAAGGATGAATACCATCTGAAATTAAAAATGTTATTGCTCTTGCATGGTCTGCAATCATTCTTAACTTAGGGATATTATCATTAAATGAAACTTTTAATATATCTGCTGCAGCATTCATCATAGGCAAGAATAAATCCGTATCAAAAACATTATTTTTACCGTTTGCTGCCGCAACTATTCTTTCAAGCCCCATACCGGTATCTATATTTTTTCTTCCCAGCGGTTTTAACGAACCGTCTTCCTGTCTGTCAAATTGTGTAAACACAAGATTCCAAATTTCAAGATATCTGTTACAATCACACCACGGACCACAAGTTGGTTTGTGGCATCCCATTTCTTCACCTAAATCTATTAAGATTTCAGAACACGGACCGCAAGGACCGGTAGGTCCCATAGTCCAAAAATTTGTTTCGTCACCCATTTTTATAATTTTTGATTCGGGAACGAATTTTTTCCATAATTGTCCTGCTTCCTCATCATCTTTATAAATTGTTGCATACAATTTTTCTTTAGGCAGTTGCATATATTTGGTAAGAAATTCCCATGCCCAAGCTATAGCTTCTTCTTTAAAATAATCTCCAAAAGAAAAATTTCCTAACATTTCAAAAAAAGTTAAATGTCTGTTTGTTATTCCAACCTGTTCTATATCTGATGTTCTAAAACATTTCTGCGAAGATGTCGCTCTTGTGAAAGTATCTTTACTTTGACCTAAAAAGTGTTTTTTAAATTGAACCATTCCTGCAGATGTAAACAACAGAGTTTTATCTCCGGATGGAACCAACGAATCTGATGAAACTACCTTACAACCTTTTTCACCAAAAAAGTCCAAAAAAGTTTTCCTAATATATACCGATTGTTTATTCATAATAAATGATTTTAGCAAATTATTTAAATAATGTATACAAAAACAACAATAAAATAGTAGAATATACATTATGTTAGAAGATAAAAATTTTATAATAAGCATTATTATGACAATACTATTTATTGTAACATTGATATTTTATTATCACTACAAAAATAGCCACTATACTATTGATGTTTTTATTCATAAATCTTCACATTATTTTAAAACAGAAAATTACATGCAAGCCATAAGATATTATAAAAAACTTATTATGATGGGTGTAAAAACTGATAAAATATACACAAATACCGCTATATCTTTTATAAGAATGGGCTATTATAAAACTGCAACAAAATATCTTTTAGATATGGAAAAGAATTTGCTTCCAACAAGTGAAATGTATTATTTATTGGGATTTTCTTATTATTCTCAAATGAAAGTATATAAATTAAGTGATTATAACATACCTATACAATATTTGGAAAAAAGTTTAGACTTAGATAAGAGAAATAAAGAATCTTATATCCTGCTTGGGAAAATTTATGAAGAAAAGAATGAGTTCATAGAAGCCAGAAAATGGTATAAAAATGCTTTACTTGAAAAAATAGATAATTCTAAATTTTATGGTCTTATTGCAAATACATACTTTAAAGAAAACAGATTCAAAGATGCAACAGAATATTACAACAAAGCTATAAGCAATAATAAAAATTATATTTCTGCATATTATAATATGGCTGAAATTTATATAGTACAACAAAATTTTGATAAAGCGATAGAATATCTAAAAAAAGTAATAGAAATAGATCCTCAATATATTTATCCTTACTCTAAAATAGGAAATTTATATTTTGCTCAAGAAAATTATGAAACGGCAATAGATTGGTACTTGCAAGCTCTGAAAATAGAACCTAAAGAAGCTATTGTAAATTATTATACAGGAATAAGTTATAAAAAACTTAATATGCTAAAAAAAGCTGTCAAACATCTAAAACTTGCTGCTTATTGCGGTAATGATGATGCCGTGAAAGAATTAAGAACAATGTCGGAGACACTTTAAAATGTTTTATAACAATAAAATTATTTTTTTCTCACTGTTGCTCATTTTTTCTGCCGTTTTATTATATTTAATAAATCAACAAATAGTACTGGTTGGAATATTGAGGAATTTTTTTATATCCTTAATTATACTGTATTCCGTAATAATCTTAATATCTGCAATATTATCAAATATTTTTTTACCGTTTTATATTCTTTTTTCAAAATTGATAAAACTTAAATGTAATAAATCATTAATGTTTTGGTGGACTTTTACAATTTTTTCTTATATTACAACTTTTGCTATTTTTATGTTTTCTATTGAATATTAAATTTTTTCTTAAAATATATACTTAATACAAGTATTATAACCTTATAACAAATGTCAAACATTGCCACAAACAAAATTTGAATTGTGATAAAACTGTTTATACCAAAAACAATTAATGATAACAAATATAATATTTCTATAATACAACTTAACAATGAAAAATTTAAAATAAGTTTTTTATTTAGATTTTTATAAACATAAAATATTCCAATATATATAAATATTATTAATAAACTAATAAATATTGGATATATAAAATATTTTTGTTGCATTATAGCATTTGAAAAAGAAATTATTGCCAATACAGATAAAAACAATCTATCAATATAAAGTAAAATTTTATTATTTTTTAATATGTTACTCAAAATTATTATTCCGTAAAATATCATTATAAAATATAATAAAAAATTATTATTTATATTTATTTTTCCAACAAAGAAACTCAATATAAATATTGGAATTAACCATATTGATAAAGTTTGTTTAAATATTATAAAAAAATTCATACATATTTATTTGTTAAACTAAAAATGATATAATAATTAAAGTTTAATAATATTTTTTTTTGCAAGATTTATCAATATAAAATCTTGTATGATTGTTTTTTATTCTAAACAAATTTAAGGAGATATACAAAATGTTATCAGTATTACTTCAAACTGTTGCTGTTTTATTCGGGCTTGGTCTATTAATTTTTATACATGAACTCGGACATTTTTCTATGGCAAAATTATGTAAAGTTAGAGTTTTAAAATTTGCCTTTGGATTTGGAAAAGAACTTTGGGGATTTACAAAAGGAGACACAAGATATTCTATTTGTTTGTTTCCTTTTGGCGGAATGGTAGCTATGGCCGGAGAAAATCCCGATGAAGCAAAAGGTGAAAAAGATGAATTTCTATCTTTATCATGTTATCAGAAATTATTGATAGTTTTTTTCGGACCTCTTATGAATTATATTCTTGCAATATTTCTTTTTGCATTTGTTTTTAATATTTGGGGATTAGCAACGGTATCAAAAGATGCTTATATAGGAAATTTAGCTCCCAAATCCTGTGCTCAACAAGCCGGTTTAACGGTTAACGATAAAATTATTTCTGTTGACGGGGTAGCAATAAACAGTTGGATGGATTTAATAACAAATTTAAAAGATAAAGCAGAAAAAAATATAAATGTAAAAGTTTTAAGACAAGACAAAGAATTGGATTTTAATTTTGTATTAGATAAAAATCCTACAACCGGCAACGGAATGCTAGGAATACAACCGATAGTTCTAAAAGAAAAAACTACATTCTTTAAATCTTTTTACTATGCTTGTGATACTGCAATTTATCAATCAACATTTACATTAAAATATCTGTGGGATAAACTGATAAAATGGGAAAAGCCGGAAGTTGCAGGTCCTATCGGAGTAATACAAGTTATGGCGAAATCGGCAAAAAACGGTTTAGAAAGTTATATAAGATTGCTTGCTGTTATATCCGTGGCTCTCGGTTTATTTAATTTATTACCTATTCCTTTAGTAGATGGAGGAATGATTGTTCTATTTTTAGTAGAAGGAATTATCAGAAAAAAGATAAGTTTAAAAGTTGTCGGTATTTATAACACAATAGGTTTAAGTTTAATTCTTTTGATATTTTTATTTGCGACATATAGTGATTTAATAAGACTTGGTGTTGATAAATTATTTAAATAAAAGGTATATAAAAATGTTTACTAGAAAAGATACAAAAGTGATAAATATCGGTGGTGTAAAAATAGGCGGAGGAAACCCTATTGCCGTACAATCAATGACTAACACAAATACCAAAGATTGGAAAGCTACCGTAAAACAAATAAAACAATTGGAAGAAGTCGGTTGTGAAATTGTTAGAATTTCTGTTCCCGATATAGAATCTGCCAAAAACATTAAGAATATAAAAAAGCATATAAAAATACCTTTGGTTGCAGATATACATTTTGACCATAGACTTGCATTAGAATCTATAAAACAAGGTATTGATAAATTAAGAATAAACCCCGGAAATATCGGTTCTAAAGCAAAAGTTATGGAACTTGTAAAAGAAGCAAAATCAGCTCATATTCCCATAAGAATAGGAGTTAATGCAGGCTCTTTAAAAGATGTTCATAATTTTTCAACGGTAAAAGATAAAGCGAAAGCTCTTGTAAAAGCTGCTATTGAACATGTGAAAATTTTGGAAAATTGCAATTTTGACGATATTGCCGTTTCTCTAAAAGCTTCTGATGCAGAAACTACTATTGAAGCATATAAATTATTTGCAACAAAAAGAAAATATCCTACTCATTTAGGGATTACGGAAGCAGGTTCTGTTTTTAGAGGCACTATTAAATCTTCGGTTGGGCTTGGTATAATGCTTGCACAGGGCTTAGGAGATACCATAAGAGTTTCTCTTACGGCAAACCCTGTTGAAGAAGTTAGGGTTGCATACCAAATATTACAATCATTAAATTTAAGAAATACAGGACTTGAACTTATATCTTGTCCGACATGTTCAAGGACAAAAATAAATTTAATAAAGATAGTTAATGAATTAGAAATTGAATTGGCAAAGATTCACAAAAAAAGTTCCGATAAAAAAATAAAAATTGCGGTTATGGGTTGTGTTGTTAATGGTCCGGGAGAAGCAAAAGAAGCCGACTTCGGTATAGCAGGAGGAAACGGAGAAGGAGTTTTGTTTCAAAAAGGAAAAATTATCGGAAAAATTCCTGAAGACAAATGGGTACAAAAAATCGTGTCTATGTATAAAAAATTTAAATATTAATATTGAGGAGAAAAAAAATGGGAGAAATTTATTTAACAAGAGAAGGAAGAAATAAACTAATAGAAGAAATTAATAGACTTCAAAAAAGAAAACCTCAAATTCAAGATGAGATTGCAAGAGCAAGAGAACATGGTGATTTAAGAGAAAATGCCGAGTATCATGCAGCAAAAGAAGCTCTAACAAATTTAATGCAAAGAATTGCAGAAATTGATTCAAAATTATCCAGAGCAAAAATTATTGAAGATTTGAATATTGATCCCAATAAGGTACTTATTGGTGTAACAGTTACAATAAAAGATGAAGACGGTGATGACTACGAGTATACAATAGTAGATGAAGAAGAAGCAAATCCTAATGAAAACAAAATATCTATAGGATCACCTCTTGCACAAGGTTTATTGGAACATAAAGTCGGTGATAAAGTTGATGTAAATTTGCCAATGGGAACGGTTAAGTTTGAAATTATAAAAATTACCAGATAGGAAATAAAAGCAAAAATATTTAACCGGTAGCTCTTGCAAATGTAACGACTATAACTTTTTTAGACATATTTTCTTTTAAGATTTTAGAGCATAAATTTACTGTTGAACAAGTTGTAGCAACATCGTCTATAAGTAAAATATTTTTTTCTTTTATAATATCTGCATATTTTTTATTTAGAGCAAAAACACCTTTTAAATGTTCTTGTCTTTCTTTTTTGTTAAGTTTAAATTGCGGTTTTGTATATTTTGTTCTAATAAGTGCTTCACTATACAAAGGTTTATTTATAATTTTTGATATTTCTTTAGCCAATAAATCTGCCTGATTGTATCCTCTTTGAATTCTCTTTATCCAATTTATAGGAACAGGAACTATTAAATCAATTTCTCTATCTATTTTCTCTTTCATTATAAACTTTGCCATTTGAATTCCTAAATCTTTTGACAAAAAAGGTCTTCTTAAATACTTTAATTTTTTAATTAGTTTTTTTACCGTATCAGAATATATATACGGAGCTTTTAAAACATCAAAATATATATTTTTGTTATTTTTACAATCTATACAAGTTGCTCCTCCATCCCGCAAAGGCAAGGAACACCTGTGACATATCAAACCTTCCGTTTTTTCTATGTTATCTAAACAGGTATTACAAATATTTTGTGTGCTGTCTAACTGAAATGTTTTTCCGCATATAGAACATGTTCTTGGAAATATTATTGATACTAAATTTTGTAATATCATCATTATATTTAATTTATCTGTTATTCCAAACAGGAGACATTTGTCTGACTTTTTCAACAAGTTTTGGCAAAACATCTAAAACATAATCTATATCTTCTTGTGTATTATATCTTCCTAAAGAAAATCTTAAAGTTCCTTGTGCTGAAATCGGAGTTGCACCTATTGCCGATAAAACATGTGACGGCTCTGATGAGCCTGTTGCACAAGCTGAACCTGCTGAAGCAGCTATTTGTGCCATATCAAGCATTAAAAGTAAAGATTCTCCTTCAATATAATTAAAACTCACACTTAATATACTCGGTACTGCATATTTCATATCAGTGTTTATTACAACATCAGAAATTTTATTAACAATTCCATCCATCAATTTATTTCTTAATTCATATATTTTTTTACTTTCTTCTTCCATTTCTTCATTTGCAAGCTCTAAAGCTTTTGTCATACCAACAATTTCTGCAATATTTTCAGTACCGGGTTTCATACCAAACTCATGATGTCCGCCATGAAACAACGGAGAAATTTTTGTTCCTTTTCTAATATATAAAGCACCTATTCCTTTAGGTCCATAAAATTTATGACCTGATACGGACAACAAATCTACCCCTAACTTTTGAACATCAAGTTTCAATTTTCCCGAAGTTTGAACTGCATCCGTATGCAATAAAATTTTATTTTTTCTATTTTTATTTTTTTCTTTTAATATCTTAGAAATTTCCTCTATCGGTTCTATTACCCCTATCTCATTGTTTGCATGCATTATACTAACTATAACCGTATCATCCGTAATTTTATTTGTTAACTCTTCAAGATTTATTCTACCAGACTTATCTACGGATATATAGTCTGCTTTATATCCGTTTTTTTCCAAATTTTGACAAGTAAATAATACTGCATGATGTTCTATTTTGCTTGTAATAACATGTTTACCTTCATTTGCAAGTAAACTACCGACTATTGCAATATTATCGGACTCTGTTCCACAGCTTGTAAATATGATTTCTTCCGATGATTGAGCATTTATAAGTTTTGCAAATTTTTCTCTTGATTGAGACAATGCCTGTTTGGCTTCTTGCCCATAAGTATGAACAGAGGATGCATTTCCGTAAATTTCCGTAAAATACGGAATCATAGCATCCACAACTTCTTTTCTAACTTGTGTTGTAGCACTATTATCTAAATATACTTTTCTTTTATTCATTTGATTGCCTTCTTTTTAGATACTATTTTATTTTTAATATGTTGTTCAAATGTAGATGAAAAATAATGTGTTCCGTTACCCTTAGATACAAAATATAAGTTTTCTGTTATAATCGGATTTAATACTGCATCTATAGATTTTGCTCCGGGATTACATATCGGTCCCGGCGGAAGACCTTTGTTTCTGTATGTATTATAAGGTGATTCAAATTTTAAATCTTCAAGAGACAATCTTTCTTTATTGATACCCATAGCATACAATACGGTAGCACATGATTCCAATCTGATACCTTTAGATAGCCTGTTTATAAATATTCCGGCAATAATAGGTCTTTCTTTATCGTCAACGGCTTCTTTTTCTACTATTGAAGCAAGTATTATTACATCTTTTTTAGATTTATTTATCTGTTTTAATCTTTCTTCGTTTTCTTCTGTCCAAAATTTATTAAATTCATCATTCATTATTTTTATTACTTCTTGTTCGTCCATTTGCGGTAACAACATATATGTATTAGGAAATAAATATCCTTCTAAATTTTGTGATGTAGCCAACTCTATAAACTTGTTTTCATTACAAATACCATTTTCCGACAATACATTTGCTATTTGCTTTATATTAAACCCTTCAGGAATAATTACTTTAATATTTTTACTGTCACCGTTTTTCAGTTTATTTAGTATTGTAAAAGAAGAATCTTTTTTATTAAACTCATATAATCCTGCCTGTAGTTTTGTAGAATAATCTTTTATTTTTACCAAAAAAAGAAACAATTTTGTGGAAGATATTACATCCGAATCTTTTAATATTTGAGCTATTTTATGAGGAGATGAACCTTTAGGAATAAAAACATCCACAACTTTATCTTCTTTTTGCTGAAATATTATTAAAGGAGTAAATATTAAAATTATTAAAAATATTATTGATATTATTATTTTTCTTTTTTTATCCATAAATCACTCAATTCTGCCGTTATATCAAAATCATCATCTTCAGCTTTCTTTTTTCTGCTCTTTGGATTTGTAATTAAACTGTCATTATTATCTTCTTTTAACCACAAATCACTTAATTCCATACTAATAGCGGAATAGTCATCTTTTTTCTTTATTATTACAACATTATTTGTCGGTTGTTTTTTTGCCCTATTATATATAAATTCGGCAACTGCCATTTTTTTTGCACCTTTACCGCCAATTCGCCTAAAAATTCCCTTATCATTTGTAACCACTGTTATATTATATGGTTTTTTAGAGTTTTCTACATAATCAACAATAACATCGTCTGCACTTTTTTGCCCTTCGCTAAAAATTATTTTTATTCCTTTTGTAGTTGTAACCGTGTATCCGTCAGTTTCATAAGGATTAGAACTTTTACAATCAAAAACCAATGTCACCGAATTTTTACCTTGAGGGTTATATTTTAAAATAAAATCTATAAGTTTATTTCTGGGTGACTCTAAATCCCCGGAACTAAACATTTCACTAGACCTTATTACATTATATCCGTCAACTAAATATTCCATTTTTTATAAATAAAATAATTGATATTACCGATAGAAACAAATTTTAAAACAGTAGCTATCTTTACATATATTTAAATTTTTTCATTACCGTATCAAATTCTTTTATAGTATAACACTTCAACAAATTATCAACTAAATTTTTTGCTTTTTGCCTTGTAACAGTTCTTATTATTTTCTTTACTTTAGGAATTTGAACTGCTGACATACTGAATTCATCAAGTCCCAAACCCAACAGAACTATGGTATATGCCGGATCACCTGCCATTTCTCCACACATACCAACATCTTTTCCTGCCTCATGAGCAGAATCAATGATTTGTTTCAACAATCTCAATATTGCCGGATGCATAGGTGTATATAAATGTGCAACATCGGCATTAACTCTATCTACTGCCATTGTATATTGAATCAAGTCGTTCGTTCCTATTGATAAAAAATCAACCTCTTTGGCTATTAAATCCGAAATTATGGCTGCCGACGGAACTTCTATCATTACACCGACTTCAATATCATTTTTAAAAGGTTTCCCTTCTTGAATTAACTCTTTTTTAGCTTGTTCCAAAATTTTATTTGCTTCCTGTATTTCGGAAACTCTGGAAATCATAGGATACATTATCTTTAATTTTCCATAAACGGAAGCTCTTAAAATTCCTTTTAGTTGTGCTTTAAAAATTTCCGGATACTTCAAACAAAATCTTATTGCTCTTAATCCCATAAAAGGATTTTCTTCTCTTGCCACATCCATTAAACCAAGCTTTGCAATTTTATCTCCGCCTAAATCTATGGTTCTTATTATAACATCATAAGGCATCATCATTTTTGCAACTTTACTATAACTTTGAAAATGTTCTTCTTCTGTCGGCATTGTCGTTCTTGATAAAAACATAAATTCACTTCTGTATAAACCTATCGCATTTGCACCATGCTTCAAAGCAGATTTTACTTCTTCCGAATTTTCTATATTAGCACCTAAAACAACTTCTTTTCCATCCAATGTTACGGCCGGTAAATCTTTTAATTTTTCCAACTCCCTTCTGTTTGTTATCTGTATTTCGTATTCTCTTTCATAATTTGCTATCGTTTCTTCTGACGGTTCTAAAATTACTAATCCTAAATTACCGTCAACAATTATTGTCATTCCCTGTTTAACTTTGTGTGTAATATCTTTTAAACCTACAACAGCAGGAATTTCTAACCCTTGTGCTACAAGAGCAGTATGAGAAGTTTTTCCCCCGATTTCGGTAACAAAACCTTTTACCAAATTTTCTCTCATTGTAACTGTATCGGCAGGTGTAAGATTTTTTGCTACTATAATAGAATCTTCTTCTAAATCAGATAATGTTTTCTTTGTTTTACCCAAAAGATTTCTCAAGACTTTCTTTGCAACATTTAATAAATCATGTTTTCTTTCTCTAAAATATTCATCATCTATTAAATCAAATGTTTTTGATAAATCGGCAACAACTTTATGTACGGAATATTCTACATTGTTTCCTTTTTTTATCATATCTATAACACGGTCTCTAATCATTGAGTCTTTTAATATCAATAAATGAGCATCTGCTATTTTTGCATAATTTTTACCCAAAACTTTATTTAGTTCATTTTTATTTGATTCCAATTCTTCTCTGGTTTTTTCTATAGCATTTTCAAGTCTTAAAATTTCACTTTCTATTTTATCCGGGGTAATTTCTGATTTTGAATAAGAAAAAACATCTTCTTCTAAAAGAAAAACCTTTCCTACGGCAACCCCGGCCGAAGCAGCAACACCATTTAAAATAATATTATTTTGTTTCATTATTCTTCTCCAAAGCCACTGTTAAACAATTGTTCCAATTCTTGTATAGCAAGTTCTTCATCTTCTCCTGTTGCTCTTATCAATAATTCCGTTCCGCAAGAAGCAGCAAGCAATAATAACCCCATAATACTTTTTGCATCAACTATGGAATCATCTTTTATTATTTGTATTGTTGAAGAAAATTTTGAAGCAAGATTAACTACAGGGACTGCAGCTCTTGCATGAAGCCCGGCTTTATTTATGATTTTCACTTTTTTTTCTTTCATATTTATATCCCCAAATATCCTAATATAAAACTAAAAATTATTGCAAAATAAAACATAATTACGGGTTTTACTCTTCCAAATAAAAAACTTAATAAAAATATTAATCCGTATATCAACATTTCCGGATAAACCATTTTATTTGATTCTTGATCTATTACCGGAACCAATCCAAAAGTTTTAAAATAAAAAAATATTGCTAAAGCTATAACTACCAAACCGACTATTCTAAACACATCTCCAATATATTTTATTTCTAATTTTGAAATCAGTTTTATCATTTTATCATTTAATTTAAAACTAACCATCAATGACCAATATCTAAAAGATAAATGAACGATATTATACATAACAATAAAAATTATTGGAGAAAGCCATAAATAGTCAACATTAAATAAATTTAACGACAAAATTATCAATAATATTGCTATAAAAGACATAAGCGGTCTTACAGTTCCCCAAAAGAAGTGATCTCCTATTGCTGCAACAGGTCCCGCCATTAATGATTTTATAATTTCCGGTTTTTTTAAATTTTGTTCTTTTCCGACAGCAATGTCATTTTCAACATTCAATACCATGGCAATTATAATTGTAACCATATAAGGATTTGTATTAAAAAAACCTATATGCCTTAACAAAGCCTCTTTCCTTTTTTCTTTATCAGGATATAACTTTTTTAACACAGGATATAAAATATACAAAAATCCAACATTTTGCAATCTTTCAAAATTCCATAATGCCTGCAGAAAAAAAGTTCTTAAAAATATATTTTTTTTATTCATTTTCATTTTCTTATAAACGGAAATTTTATATTCCTAAAATTATATAAAATTGCACCAAAACCAAAAACCGGTAAATATAACCATGCTTTTTTTAATGCCGTTATTACTTGTAACGGCAAATAAGAAAACATTCCTTTATACAAAATACCGCCAATAAAAAGAATTATTCCATACATAACAAAAGCTCTAAGAAAAAACAAAAATAATCCTAAATAGATTCCGTCCGATATTCTGGTTTCCTTTCCTTCTTCTATTCCTTTCTCTACCCAATGCATTATTTTTGTATTAAACAATCTTCCTGCCAAATCAACTTCTTTATATAAATATGCAAAAGGTATTGCTATAGCCAAAGAAAATATCGCCGCTTCCTGACTTCCTTTAAAAAAGGAACAAGACCAAATTACCCCTAAACTGGTTATCATTGTTAAATCTACAGGAACAGCTACTCCCATAGGAATGGCATTTACCCATATCATTTCAATAATCATACCCAGCCATAAGCCTGTGTAAATATCTCCTAAAATATAACCGAATAATGCACCGCAAAAAATCGGTCTGGAAATCATAAATTGTCCAAACATTGTTATATCGGCACTTAAGATAGCACATATTATTGAAAATATTATTAAATTATTTTCCATTTTTTTGTTTTTTTATCAGTGTCAATTATTTCTGTTTTTATTTTAAAAGAAAACAGTTTATTTACATCTAACGAGAATCTATATACATTTACTACCGTTGTTCCCTGATAAGTCTTCTCATATCCGTTATCGGAATTAGAAACAGTTTGTATGGGTGTTACCCAAATATCACAATTTATTGAACTGCCAATTTTTGCAATTACATTAAGATTATCATCCTTTCTTGTCCATTCATTTACATTTACAAATTCTTTTACATCATCATCGGTATTTTCCGAAAAAGCAAAAACCTGTTCCACACCAAACAAAAAGTCAATTTTTTTATCCGAAAGATTTTTTATATTATATTCAACTTCATATCCGTTCTCTGATAAAGGATTTATAACTTTTACAACCTCTACCGGCAAATGAGAACCTTCAAACCAAACATGACCTTCTCTTGTAAGTTGCAGTTTATTTGATATTATTTTTGCATTATATTTACCTAAAACAAAATCTCCATCTTCAATAAATTTAACATTATATAATTGATCATACTTTGTGTCTACATGAAAGAAATGATCCAGTAATGAAGATTTTCTATACCAATCATAAACAAGATGATTCTCCAAACCCAACTCTTTTACTTTCACTGCATCCGTATGAATGGATGTTATAGAATCCGTTATTCTATTATTTCGTATTGCATCTTGTAATTTTTTATGGTAATATTCATACCTTCTGGTTAATACATTTGAAAAATTATAATTCTTTTTTAAAACATCAAACTCAAAAATGCTTCCCCCGTTTTCTAAATCCACATAAATATTCTGATTTTCACTTTCATATAACAGTTCGTCTATAGCATCACAATCAAAATCTTTTGCTAACCATCCTTTTTTTATACCAAATTTGTCATTATATAAATTTTCTGCTTTTAAAAGATTTTCATAAATAGCTTTTCTTAAATGTGGCAAATATAATCCGCCAAAAACACCATGCCAATATGCACAATTACATTGTCCTGCATATAAAAACTTTTGTAAATCATCAGTAATTGTTTTACCTTTTACTTTTTTTGAATAAATTTTAGAACTCATATAAAGCATTTTTTTATGAATATTGTTTGATTCTTCATATTTATTTAAAAAATTTCTCCAAAAACCGCCCCTAATAAAAGGCTTCACCGTCGGATTAGAATCATTTTGTCTAACAAAATTTTCAAAATGTTCTTGTGCAGAAGACGGTAATGTCCACTCGGCCATTTCAAAATATGAATTTGTAGGTAAATAAATTCTTCCTAAAGATTTATTTTCTTCTAATACTTCCGAAAAAGTCGTTGTCTCTACTATATCTGAATTTTCTTCTATTGCCGTTAGAAAATTATCTAACCAACCGTTTTCATAAACATGTTTATCCGTTCCCGGCCACATACCAAATTTTTCACCATCATCTGCCATAACAACAACTATATCTCTACCTGTTTGTGCCAACTGTTTAAAATAGTCCATACAAACACTTACATCTTGAAAAGGGATTAAATATCTAAGTTTTTGACTTATAGGAAAAACAGAAATTACTCTTCCCTCATCTTCCGTCGTGTAAAAGCCTTCTAAATCTTTTTCGGTTAAACCTGTGGCCATAAAATGTACATCATCCAAAATTGTATATTTTATTCCGGTATCTGCAAGACTTTTTACTAAAGACGGTTCCCAAACTCTTTCTGCACACCATGCACCTTTACATTCGTATCCCAATTTTTTCTTTATAAATTCCGACAATTGTTTTATCTGCCCTTGCCTATCATAATCCGGTATAACAGACAATATAGGTTCATAATATCCGCCTGATATTATTTCCAGTCTTTTATCGGAAATCATTGCTTTTATAAATTCTATATATTCAGAATGATGTTCTACCATAAACTCCCATAACATACCGCTTGAATGTAAATTCCACTTTATGTTTTTATGTTTTAGCATTACATCAATAAAAGGTTTATATGCAACTTCATATCCTTTTTGAAAAACCCATTGAAAATTTCCTATCGGTTGATGATTATGTATTCCTAATATAAATTTAATTTTCTTCATATTGTTATCCGTTTATTCCCAAATTTTGTGCTTCTTGTTTTATATCATTCATAGCATTATGCCTTTCATCTTGAGGCAATGCTCTTGTTTCTAATTCTATTCCCAATTTTATAAGTTTAATAAAAGCTTCAATATCATTTTTATCTACGGATAAATTTGGCAATAATTGTTTTTTACCATGAGCAAAATGCATTCCTCCTATATTTATTGAATTAAATTTTATTCCGTTATCCAACATCTTTACAATATCCTGAGGATTTGAAAATAAAATCATCAAATTATCTTTTTCATAAACATTATTTGAAATATCAAAACTTGCATCTTTTATATTTTTTATAATCAGTTTTGTAGTGTTGGGAACAGCCATTGACAATAAAACCATTTGCATTTCATCTTTTGCAACTTCATCCGAAACTACAAGTATTTTATCTATTTGAATAGTTTTTAACCATCCTTGAACTATTTGACCATGAATAAGTCTATCGTCTATTCTAATAACTTTTATAGGCACAATAAAACTCCTTTTATTTTAATTTTTCAAACAACAACTGCTTTGCATCTACTATACTTTTTTTACCGTCTGCCAAAACTTTTGCAGCTAAGTCTTTTGCCGTCGGAGATACTCTACTTGCAAAAATCGCAGATAATATCATTGGCAAATTAACCCCTGTTATTATTTCTATATTATATATTTTCGTAAGAAGCACAGCGGCATTACAAGGTGTTCCGCCCAACATATCTGTCAGTATTAATGTTCCTTTTTCACTATTTATTTTTTGTAAAATTTCACTTATTTTATTTTGTAAACTTGAAAGATTTTCTTTTCTTATATCCTGATCTAAATAAAACAAATTATCTTGCCTTCCTGCAATAACCTCTGCAGTTTTTATTAATTCTTTTGTTAATTCACAATGAGAAAGTATAAGAATGTTTATCATTTTGTTTATCCTCTTAAAAAATTAAATATTGCTCTCGATAATTTTACAAAATCATGATGAGCATACTGACTTTTTGATACAAAATCTTTCTTAATTATTTTTATATTTTTATATTTTAACTTATCTGCTTTTACCGGAACGGCATATTCTTTTGCATATCTGTCCATAATATTTTTTGGAATTTTCCCTTTATTTACAAAAACAGCATCCAATATTTCAGGATATGTATGCTTTATTATAGCATTTATATGATCGCTTAATGTAAAATTAGAAGTTTCCCCGACTTGAGTCATAATATTTGATATATATATTTTTTTTGCTTTAGATTTTTTTATTGCACACACAACACCATCAAACAACAAATTTACAATAACCGATGTATATAATGAGCCCGGTCCGAATATTATACAATCTGCCACAAGGATTGAATCAATAACACTTTGTGATACCTTGGCATTTTTAGGGTAAAGCTCTATATTATCTATGGCACTTTTAATTTTTGAAATTTTTGATTCACCTAAAATTTTTTCTCCTCCGACAAGAGTGGCATTTATTTTTACATTTTCCAACGATACCGGTAAAACTTTTCCTTTTATAGCCAACACATCACTGGCATTTAAAATTGCCTTATCAAAACCACCTGATACGGATGTTAATGCCGTTAGAAACAAATTGCCAAAAGAATGATTAGATAATCCGCCTTTTTTCGGAAATCTATATTTAAATAATTTTGTTATAAGATTTTCTTCTTCGGCAAGAGCAATCAAACAATTCCTTATATCTCCCGGAGGAAGAACTCCCAACTCTTTTCTTAATTTTCCCGAACTTCCGCCATCATCGGAAACGGTAACAACAGCGGTTATATCAACATCATAATTTTTTAAACCTCTTAATAATGTTGAAAGTCCCGTACCGCCACCTATTGCAACTATTTTATATTTTGAACTTTTCCTATCCTGCACGAAGAATATCCCTATGATATAATTTTACCTTATATTTATTTTTTGTAAAAAACTTTGCTAATTTTTCTGCGGTAGCAACAGACCGATGTCTTCCGCCCGTACATCCTACAGCTATAGTTAACTGACTCTTGCCTTCTTTAATATATCCGGGTAATAACGACTTTAATAATTGAGAAATTTTATTAAAAAAATCTTTATACTCTTTTTGTTTTTCTACATATTTTACAACTTCTATATCTTTCCCGGTCTTAATTTTCAACCCGTTAACATAATTTGGATTAGGAATAAATCTGACATCAAAAACAATATCAGCCTCTGTTGCTATACCATACTTAAAACCAAAAGACATTATTGAAAGTAACAGTTGCCTGTTATCTGAAGATATACCTATTAGCTGAGCAAGTGTGTTTTTTAGTTCACCAATAGTCATATTTGTAGTATCTATCTCGTGACTGGAAATCTTTCTTACAACTTCCATCATTTTTCTTTCAAGTACAATGCCTTCTTTTACAATTATTCCCAGCGGATGTTTTCTTCTTGTTTCAGAATATCTTTTCAGTAATGTTGCATTGTCTGCATTCAAGAAAAAAATTTTACTCTTAATTTTTTCTTTCTTCAATGCAGACAATATTTCCGATATTTTATTTACATTTTTTCCTGCTCTAACATCTATGCTTAATGCAATATTTTTATATTTAGTTCTATCTTTTTTACATAATTGTATAAATTCAAAAACAAATTCCAACGGCATATTATCAACACAAATAAAACCAAAATCTTCCAGTATATTTAATACTTGGCTCTTACCTGCTCCTGATATACCTGAAATAATTAAAAAATTACTTTTCATTTTTTATACTGTTCATCTGTTCTATTAATTTTTTATTCATTTCAATAGCAGCAAAATATCCTTTATTTTTTAATCTTTGATTCAAACTTGCGGTTTCAACAATAATAGCTAAATTTCTTCCCGGAGCTACCGGAATTGTAAGTTCAGAAACTTTTACATCTAAAATATTCGTATAGTATTCATCTATTCCCAATCTTTCATATTTTTTTCCATCCATCCAATCAACGAGATTAATAACAAGCTCAATTTTTGACTCATCAAGAATATTTGCAATACCGAACATATTCCTTATATCAATAATTCCTACACCTCTTATTTCCATGTGATGTTTTACAAAACCGGTACTTTTTCCAACCAAAACTCTACCGAATCTTTTTGTAATTTCAACAGTGTCGTCAGAAACAAGCATGTGTCCTCGTTTAACAAGTTCCAATGCACATTCCGACTTTCCAACTCCGGATTTACCTCTAATAAAAACTCCTAATCCGTAAACATTACATAAGACACCATGAACTCTTTCTATAGGGGCTAATTTTTCGTCAAGATAGAACAACAAATGTCCTAATAATTGAGCCGTAGATAACGGAGTACTGATAAAAGGAACATTAAATTTATCAAAAACATCCAACATTGACTGTAACGGTTTAAAAGCTCTTGTAATAATACAACACGGAACTTGTGGTGAAGAAAAAATCTTCATTAACATTTCATACTGTTTTTCATAAGATAACGACTTTAGAAATGTATGCTCACCTATGCCGATTATTTGAATTCTCTCATAAGGAAAGTGTTCAAAATAACCGACAAATGCAAGTCC
>ONUQ01000025.1 GCA_900321055.1 uncultured Elusimicrobia bacterium | reverse complement strand
TTCTCTGGTTATTTTGATACTGGCCATATTTAGTTATATTGTTGTATTATTGGTTCCTGTTATAACGGCAGAAATAAAATCTTTTTCAGAAAATTATCCGAGATATGAAGCACTTATTAGGAAACAATGTAATGTTGTCTCTAAAAAAATTCCATTTTTAAAAAAATATACCGGTAGTATTACCACTATGCCGGAAAATTCTAAAAACGGTTTTATGAATTTAATTGCAAGTAAACTGGAAACAATAGCAGGACATATAACATCTGTAGTATCTATAATACCATTTATGGCTTTAATTCCTATAATAACTTTTTTTATGTTATTGGGTGCAAATAAAGTAAAAAATTCTTTTATTGAGTTTCTTCCGGCAAAATATGTTAAGTTTTTTGTATCATTTGTATATGAAGTAAATTTTGTTTGGGTGGATATATAAGAGGTCAAATAATAGAAATTCTTTTTATAGGAACAGCAACAAGTTTAATTTTATTGAGTTTTAATATCAAGTATGCTTTTATAATAGGTGTTGTTTCCGGTTTATTTAATGTAATTCCTTATCTTGGTCCCGTTGTTGCTATGGTATCCGGTCTTCTTGCAACGGCCATACAATATAAATCAATTACATTAGTTTTATATGTTTTTATTGCATTAGAAATTATGGAACAAATAGACGGACGAATTATTCAGCCGTTAGTTATTGGTAAAAATGTAAATTTGGGACCTGTTACAATGATTTTTGCTTTATTGTTTGGTGCAAATGTTGGCGGTGTTATAGGAATGCTTATTGCAGTACCTACACTTGCCGTAATGAAAAATATATTTATTATATTTACAAACAGATATAGAAAAAGCTTATTAAAATAAGAGATTTTTTAGGGGTGATTTAATAATATTTAAATTGTAATATCTTTATATCGGTAGTAATTGTAAAGATAATATAAAATTTTTTATGGAGAAAAAAATGAAAAAAATATTTATTGTTTGTTCTTTTATGTTGTTGTCGGTTATGAGTTTATATGCGGATAAAACACATAATTTATTTGTAATAGAAAGAAGCAAAAATGCAAATGTTGTAAAATACGATGCAGTATTAAATGATAAAGGAAAAATAAATGAAAAAAATCCTATAGATGCATATTGGTTATTATATACAGAGAAAAACGGACAAAGAGAAGAACTTAGTGCTTTTGATAAAAAAGCTTATGGATTTGAGACAACTTATAATAAAGAAAAAGGAAACTTTAATTTTATACTAAAAGCAGTTAAAGAAAAGCCCATGATTTTGGGTTTATATAAAAAAGTTCCAAAAGTAGTAATAAAAATAAACGATATTGATTGTTTTTTGGAAAAAGTTTATATTGAATCTGAAGATGGGGCATTAGGAATACCAAAAGTTATTTTCTATCAATTATTTGGTAAAGCAGTGTCAACGGGAAAACCCCAGCAACAAAAAATATTGGTTAAATAAAAAATTTAAAATTTTTAGCGAAACGGATTTTTCTTTTAAGCTATAATTTCATATTTGCCTTCCTCAAGTACCCATCACTTCGTTTTAATTTAAGTACACTTCGGTCGGCAAATATCTTATTATAGCTTAAAATTTTAAAATCCTTTGAGAGCTACAAATCACAAATCGCAGTCGGCAAAAGTTTCATTATAAGCAAAAACTTAAAAACTCTTTGGAAGCCAAACAACAATAAACTACACTTTTTCAAATTTTTATATTTTCTAAAAGATTTTGTTTCTTTTTATTGCCGTTTTGCCAATAATCAAAGGTATCTATATCTATTATCGTTAAATGACCGTTTCTTTCATCTTTTTCTTTTGTTGCAAAACCACCGGTATCTATAAGGCAAATGTTCATATTTTCGTCATATATCGGTTCAAGTAGTGGAGTATGTTCTGCAAAAATTACGGATGTATTTTTATTGAATTGCTTTTCATAAAATTTTTTATATTTTCGTTTATCGTTTACATATTTTGAACATGCTATAACTTTTCTGCTCCAAAGTTCATCATCATATATTTCATCTTGTAAAAGTCCGCTTTCTCTTATATTAGCAAGTGTTATATTTTCTACACTATATCCATATTTTATTCTATCAAAAATATTTTTCGGTGTTGGTGTATGCATTATAATTTTGTTATCAAACGGTATATTTTTCAATCAATTATAAATTTTTAATTTTTCTTCGTCCGACATATCTAAAAATTCTACAAAAGTATTCATGCCGCCATTATAATAAGCCCAAGCATGAAGAGTATTTTCTGGCATCTTATAACTTAAATATTCTGAAAGCCAAATATCATGATTACCGATAACTGAATAGAAATTCTTTAAACTCATTAGAAATTGTAATGTTTTTAAGTTTTCTTTTCCCCTGTCACACAAATCACCAACACAATATAGAGTATCGGAAGAAGAAAAATTACATCTATTCAAAACATCTGTTAATTTTGAATATGTACCATGGATGTCACCGAGACATAATCTTCTTCCCATATATGCTCCTTATTTATTATCTTTACTGTACATTATAAACATGTTTCAGAATCTATAAAGAAAATCCGAAGGACATCGAAATTACTAATTACTAATTTCTAATTACTAATTGTGCTCTTATATTGTATCATAGCAAGCAGACAGCACTATGTCGTTAAAATGCAAAGCATTTTTGAGGTATGGAAGCAAGGAAACAACAAGTTTATGGTTTAATAACAAAGATTTAAGATTATTTCATTGTTTTTCTTTGTTCTTCAAAATCTTTTTTTATTCTCTTTATATTATCGGGAACATTATAAAAAGTTTGTTT
>ONUQ01000193.1 GCA_900321055.1 uncultured Elusimicrobia bacterium | reverse complement strand
GTTTTGTAAATGTAAAGATTTTTTAAGACAAACTCCCTTACAAGCACAAAGCAGAAAAGATTTGAAAGATTTGCTTGAAGACAGGCAGGCAAACGGAATAATTTTTACAACAATGCAAAAATTTGAAGAAGCTTTTGATATGTTATCGGACAGAAAAAATATTGTTGTTATGGCAGATGAAGCCCATAGAGGGCAATACGGTTTAGTCGAAAAAATTGATACAAAAACAGGCAGAATAAAAACAGGAACGGCAAGAATAATAAGAAACAGTTTACCGAATGCAACATTTATAGGTTTTACAGGAACACCTATTTCTTTAAAAGACAGAAACACAAAAGAAGTTTTCGGTGAATATATTGATATTTACGATATGACACAAGCCGTAGAGGATGGTGCAACAAGACCTGTTTATTATGAAAGCAGAGTAGTAAAACTAAAACTTGATAAACAAGCATTAGAATTAATAGATAAAGAATATTCTTTAATGGCACAAAATGCGGACACTGAAGTTATAGAAAAGAGTAAAAAAGAGCTTGGTAAAATGGAAGCTGTTTTAGGTAACAAAAACACAATAAATTCTTTAGTTGAGGATATTTTAGACCATTACCAAAATAACAGAGAACATTTATTAACCGGTAAAGCAATGATAGTTGCTTATTCAAGAGAAATAGCAATTAAAATTTATGATAAGATTTTGGAACTTAAACCGAATTGGAATAAAAAAGTTGCCGTTGTTATGACATCTGCAAATAACGATCCGGAACATTGGCGAGAAATAATAGGAAACAAAACACATAAAGAAGAACTTGCAAAAGAATTTAAAAAAGCAGACAGCCCTTTAAAAATTGCTATTGTTGTTGATATGTGGTTGACGGGCTTTGATGTTCCGTCACTTGCTACAATGTATTTTTATAAACCTATGGCAGGGCATAACTTAATGCAGGCAATAGCAAGAGTTAACAGAGTATTTAAAGATAAAGAAGGCGGTTTGATAGTTGATTATATCGGTATAGCATCCGCACTTAAACTTGCAATGTCCGATTATACCGTTAGAGATAAAAAGAATTACGGTGATACCGATATTGAACAGGTTGCATATCCTAAATTTATGGATAAGCTGGCAGTATGTAAAGATTTGTTTTATGGTTTTGATTATTCAAAGTTTATAATCGGTTCGGATTTAGAAAGAGCAAAAACAATAACGGCAGGTTTAAATTTTATTATTGCTCCCGATAATGCAGAGAAAAAAGAAATGTTTTTAAAAGAAGCATTATTATTACATCAGGCATTATCTTTATGTTCTTCAATTGTAAAAAAACAAGAAAGAATTGAATCAGCATTTTTTGAAACAGTTAGAGTGCTTGTCGGCAGGTTAATGAATAAAGGTTCCGAAAATAAAGTTTCGTTAAAAGAAATGAACGAAAGAATAAACGAATTGTTAAAACAAAGTATTAAAAGTGACGGTGTAATTAATTTGTTCTCGGATGTAAAACAAGAATTTTCTTTGTTTGATGCTAAATTTTTGGAAGAAATAAGCAAGATGAAAGAAAAAAATTTAGTAGTAGAAATTTTAAGAAAATTAATTGCCGAACAAGTTCATTTGTATAAAAGAACAAATGTTGTTAAATCTGAAAAGTTTAGTGAAATTATACAAACAATAATGAACAAATATATAAACGGTTTAATTACAAATGCAGAAGTTATAGAAGAACTTTTAAAGTTGGCAAAACAAATTGTTAAAGCTCATAAAGAAGGGGATAATTTAGGTTTATCATCGGAAGAACTTGCTTTTTATGATGCACTAACAAGACCTAAAGCAGTTAAAGATTTTTATGAAAACGATGTTTTAATTGCAATGACAAAAGAGTTAACCGAAACTTTAAGAAAAAATAAAACTATTGATTGGCAAAAAAAAGAATTTGCAAGAGCTAAAATGCAAATGATGATTAAAAGATTATTAAAAAAATATAAATATCCGCCCGAAGGACAAGAAGATGCAATAAAAACCGTTATGCAACAATGCGAACTTTGGACGGATAATGCTGATATGCACGATACGGTTAACAATTATAATAAAGCTGTTTCTATGGCAGCCGAAGATTCTGAAAAATATGACTAATGTTTTAAATTTGATACTACCAACATTATTCAAACCGAAACATCACCTTGAGAGGATAATTTCATAATACATAATCTTTAAACTCTAATCTCTAATATGATATAATTTGTTTTTGTTAAAATATCTTCAAAAAGACAGTTTGTAAAAGAGGGAAAAAATGAAAAAAAATTTAATTTTACTTGTAACATTGTTTGCTTGTTTAGGTTGTACAACTTATAATACAGAAATAAAAAATAATTCTTATGCACCGGTTGCTTCAATGCAAATTTTAAGAAATGCACCTTTAATGAAAACGGCAGAGTCAATTTTGTTTTTTGATAAAGACAATATTGCAAATATTGACGAACTCTTTAAAAACAGGAATAACGACGATAAATATTTTTGGCTTAAGCAAGATGAAAATTCAAAATTGTATGTGTTAACAAAAACCATAGATTCTTTTTTGGCAAACAAAAATAAAATATTTACTGTTCCCGTATATGTAAGTTTCAGATATATGCAGGACTTGGTAAACACTGCAGGCAGTAGTGAAAAAGTTGATCTAATGGAAAATAAAACAACAGTAACAAAAGAATCCAAAAATTTAAAATATGAAACGGAAAGAAAAGATTTTTTTAAAGACGAAATAATTAAAAACTTATATTTGAATGGAGTAAATGTCGTTGAAGATTATGATAAGGCAAGATATGTGATGAATATTACCACAATTGAGGACGGTGTTATGGATAAATTCAAATTTGGTTTTTTTTATGTGTTTTGGAAAACATCCGGAATAATTTTTTTAAAAGTTGAATTTATAGATTTAAAAGAGAAGAAGGTAATATTAGAATACTACATGAAAAACAGGTCTAGTTATAAAGATACC
>ONUQ01000209.1 GCA_900321055.1 uncultured Elusimicrobia bacterium | reverse complement strand
ATTTTATATAAAACTTGTAAATTTTGCTAAAAAATATAATATAATAGTTGCTCATGATAGTGCATATTCTGAAATTTATTATGATGAGAATGAAAAACCTATGAGTTTTTTAGAAGTTGAGGGAGCAAAAGAAGTGGGAGTAGAATTTCATTCATTATCAAAAACATATAATATGACAGGTTGGAGAATCGGCTGTGTATGCGGAAATAAAGATATTGTTGCTGCTATAGCAAAAGTTAAAGATAATTATGATTCAGGTTGTTTTCAGGCAATACAAGAAGCAGCAATAACAGCTTTAACAAGTTCTCAAGATTGTGTTGCAAAAGCAAGAGAAATTTATAAAGGAAGAAGAGATGCTCTTTGTGACGGACTTAAAAAACTTGGTTGGGATATTACAAAACCGAAAGCAGCTTTTTATGTGTGGGCAAAAATTCCGAAAGGATATAAATCTTCTGAAGTTGTTTCAAAACTTTTAGATGAATGTGCAATAGTTTGTACACCGGGTAACGGAATGGGAAAATCCGGTGAGGGCTATATAAGGTTTGCTTTGACGGTAAGTGTTGAAAGAATTAACGAAGCTATTGATAGAATATCAAAAATTAAATGGTAAAATAACATTTTTATATAAGGGGAAATTATTATGAAATATATTTTTATGACGGGTGGTGTAGTAAGTTCTTTAGGAAAAGGAATTACGGGTGCAAGTATCGGAAAACTTTTACAACTACACGGATATAAAGTTAATATGATAAAAATGGATCCTTATATAAATGTTGATCCCGGAACAATGAACCCTTTTCAACATGGGGAAGTTTATGTTACGGCAGATGGTGCAGAAGCAGATTTGGATTTAGGTACTTATGAAAGATTTTTAGATATGGTTACAACAAGAGAGAACACAAATACTGCCGGATATGTTTATCAAACGGTTATTAATAGAGAAAGAAGAGGGGAATATAACGGCGGAACCGTTCAGGTAATCCCTCATATAACTGATGAGATAAAAAAGAGATTTAAAGTTTTTGATAATAAAGTTGATATTACAATCATAGAAATTGGCGGAACTATCGGTGATATAGAAGGATTGCCTTTTATAGAAGCCACAAGACAATTTATTTTGGAACATAAGAGAGAAGATGTTATGAGTATTCATCTTACATTTGTTCCTTATATAGAAGGAGCAAAAGAACTCAAAACTAAACCAACTCAACATTCCGTTAATAAATTAAGAGAAGTTGGAATTATTCCCGATATGATAATTTGCAGAACACAATATCCAATAACGGATTCTATGAAAAATAAAATATCTTTGTTTTGTAATGTTCCCCAAAAAGCAGTAGTTGAAGCAAGAACGGCTTCTTCAATTTATCATATTCCTGAAGCATTACATAACCAAAATGTAGATGAATTTATTCTTAACAGATTGAACCTAACAGGAAAAACAAAATTTGATACAAGTTGGTTTGAATATGTTAAAAGAGAAAAAAAGACGAATAAAGTTGTTAATATAGGTGTTATAGGTAAATATGCTGATTTAAAAGATGCATACAAATCTATAGACGAATCTTTAAAAATTTCAGAAATGGACGATGAAAATATAAAAGTAAAAGTTCATTATATTTCATCTGAAGACAAAGATTTGATAAATAAACTAAAACAAATGCAAGCCATTTTAGTTCCGGGCGGTTTTGGAGTAAGAGGTATAGAAGGGAAGATTTCTGCAATTAAATTTGCACGAGAAAATAAAGTTCCTTTCTTGGGAATTTGTTTGGGAATGCAATGTTGTGTTATTGAAGCAGCAAGAAATTTATTAGGTCTTAAAAATGCAAATTCAACCGAAACAGATAAAACAACACCATATCCCGTTATTGAAATGCTTGAAGAACAAAAAAGTATTAAATATCTTGGCGGAACAATGAGACTGGGAAATTATGAAGCGGACATCGTAAAAGATTCTCTTGCATATAAACTTTATAAATCAGATAAAATCGTTGAAAGACACAGACACAGATACGAAATGAATCCTAAATATATTGAAGATTTCAAAAAAGTAGGTTTTTATGTTTCTGGTTATCATAAAGATATTTTACCTGAAATTGTTGAAATAAAAGAACATCCTTTTTTCATAGCGGTTCAATTTCATCCGGAATTTGGTGCAAGACCGACAAAACCACATCCGTTATTTAGCGGTCTTGTAAATGCAGCAAAAAATTATTTAGAAAAACAAAATTAAATAATGCTCAAATTGTTTATATTGCAAAAGAACTATAACTCAATTTTTTCTTGATTCTATATCCGAATTTTGCCGGTTAGCAAGCCCTAAATTGATTATTTTTTTAAGAAATAGAGTCGAAAATTGATTTAACTTATGCAAAATATATTTGAATATGGTAAAATTAAAACAAGCATTTATTCTATTGTGGAGTAAAATTATATGACGGACCAAGAAATAAAAGAATTAAAAGATAATTTATGGAAATCTGCCGATATGTTAAGAGCAAGTGCTCATTTGGCAGCAAATAAATACGGACAACCAATTTTAGGACTTATATTTTTAAGATATGCAGATATATTATTTAAACAACATAAAAAAGAAATAGAAGAAGAATTAAAAAAATCTACAAGTTCAAGAGTAAAGAAAACAGTTAAAGATATTTGTATAGATAAAATTGGCTTTTATTTACCTGAAACTGCTTATTACGATATAATTAACAATGCACCAGATACAGCAGAAAAAGCAAATTTAGTAAAAAAGGCAATGGAAGACATTGAAAAAAATAATCCGTTTTTAGAAGATGTTTTACCTAAAGAAGTTTATGCTCAACTTGTTCCAGAAGAAGAACCAGAACTATTATCTAATATCATAAGAATATTTAAAGATATTCCCGAAGATATAAGTATAGATTTGTTTGGTGAAATTTACGAATATTTTTTAGGAAACTTTGCACTGTCCGAAGGTAAAGATGGTGGAACATTCTATACACCTGCAACAGTAGTAAGATATATGGTTGAAGTATTACAACCAAAAGCAGGTAATTATAAATTATTAGATCCGTCTTGTGGTAGTGGTGGTATGTTTGTTCAATCAGCAAGGTATATGCATAGACATAATGCAACTTCTAACGATTTAATAAAATTTAAATGTTTTGGTGTAGAAAAAGAACCTGATACAGTAAAATTGGCAAAAATGAATTTGTTATTGAATAATGTTAGAGGTGAAATAAAAGAAGCAAATTCCTACTATCAAGATCCTTACAATGCAGTTGGTAAATTTGATTATGTAATGGCAAATCCACCTTTTAATGTAGATGAAGTTGTATTGGAAAAAGTTCAAAATGATGATAGATTTACACCTTACGGAATACCTAAAAACAAATCTTCAAAAAAGAGCTCTGCAAAAAAAGAAACTATTCCAAATGCAAACTATTTATGGATATCTTATTTTGCAACAGCATTAAACGAAACAGGAAAATCTGCACTTGTTATGGCAAACTCTGCTTCGGATGCTAGTGGTAGTGAGCTTGAAATTAGAAAAAAGATGATAGAAGAAGGAATAATCAAACAGATGGTAACATTACCATCAAACATGTTTTCATCGGTAACATTACCTGCAACATTATGGTTTTTTGATAAACAAAAAGTAAATTCTAAAAACAAAAAAGAAATACTTTTTATAGATGCAAGAAATACTTTTACACAAGTAGATAGAGCTCACAGAAAATTTAGTGATGAGCAAATAAAAAATTTAGGAATAATTACAAGGTTATACGAAGGCGATACACAAAGTTATAACAACCTTTTAAAAGAATACCAAATTAACTTAAAAAACGATGTCGATAACAAACAATATTGGCAAGATCAAATAAATTGGTTGCAGGAAAAATTTCCTAACGGAAAATATCAAGATGTTATAGGTTTATGTAAAGTGGCAAAACTTGAAGGTGAAGATGGTATAAAAGACCAAGATTAT
>ONUQ01000179.1 GCA_900321055.1 uncultured Elusimicrobia bacterium | reverse complement strand
TTGTCAGCTTATGCAAGAGTAAATGAATATGGTTTGATAGAAACACCATATAAGAAAGTTGTTGACGGTAAAATTACAAATGATATTGAATATATGACAGCAGATGCGGAAGATGATAAATTTGTGGCACAAGCAAATACACCTGTTGACAGTAACGGAAATTTCTTGGCAGATCAGGTTCAAGGTAGATATATAAATGATTTCTTATTTAAATCTCCTGAAAAAGTAGAATATATGGATATTTCTCCTATGCAGGTAGTGTCTGTTTCTGCAGGTCTTATTCCGTTTTTGGAACATGATGATGCAAACAGAGCTTTGATGGGATGTAATATGCAAAGACAAGGAGTTCCTTTGCTAATTACACAACAACCTTTGGTATGTACAGGTGTTGAAGATAAAGTAGCAAGAGATTCCGGAGTTTGTGTAGTGTCAAAAACAGATGGAGAAGTTGTGTCGGTTTCTTCGGATGAAATAATGGTTTGGAATGAAAAAACAGGTGTTGAGGTTTATCCGTTAAATAAATATTTAAGATCAAACCAAGATACATGTATAAATCATATTCCTATTGTAAAAGTAGGAGATAAAGTTAAAAAGAATGATATAATTGCTGACGGACAAGCAACAAAGAATGGTCAGTTAGCATTAGGTCAAAATCTTTTAATAGCATTTATGCCTTGGAACGGATATAATTACGAAGATGCTATTTTGTTATCAGAAAAATTAATTCAGGAAGATAGATTTACATCTATTCATATAAGAGAATTAGAAACACAAGCAAGAGAAACTAAGGGAAGACCTGAAGAAATAACTAAGGATATTCCTAATGTTGGAGCAGAAGATTTATTAAATCTTGATGAAAATGGTGTAATTAGAGTTGGTGCGACTGTTCAAAGAGGTGATATTCTTGTTGGAAAGACAGCTCCTAAAGGTGAACAACAAACAACTCCGGAAGAAAGACTTTTGAGAGTATTGTTTGGTAAAAAAGCAGAAGATGTTCAAGATGTATCTTTAAGAGTTGATCCGGGTATTTCTGGAAAAGTTTTAGCTGTAAGAACTTTTGTAAGAAGAGAAAGACTTTCAGATAAAGAAGTTAAAAAAAGACAAGAAGAAATGGCATCTGTTTATAAAGCAGCAAAGAAAAAATTAAAAGAAGAAAAAGAAAATCTTTTAAAAACAGCAAAGAAAACAGATATAGTAAAAATAGAAAGTTTGTATGCTACAAAGGAAGAATTGCTTGACAATAATTATAATAAAGAGAAGAGTTTATTCAAAAAAGGTGATGAACTTCCGGTTTCCGTAAATAAGATAGTTAAAGTATATATAGCGGCAAAATTAAAAGTTCAAATTGGAGATAAACTTGCAGGAAGACACGGAAATAAAGGTATTGTGTCAAGAATACTTCCTGTAGAAGATATGCCAAGATTACCGGACGGAACACCTGTAGATTGTGTTCTTTCACCGCTTGCTATACCTTCCCGTATGAATGTAGGTCAGTTGCTTGAATCTATGTTAGGTTGGGCAGGTATGGTGTTAAATACTCAGATGGTAACACCTGTGTTTGACGGAGCCAGTGAAGAGCAAGTTAAAGAACAAATAAGAAAAGCTAAAGATTTATTGTTATCTCAAAAAACAGAAGAGTTTAAACAAAGGGGTTTTAGCGGTAAAGAACTGGAAGAAGCAATAGAAGATTATAAATTGAGATATTTACCTACAGATGATTGTCAGATTACATTGTATGACGGTAGAACCGGCGAACCTTTTATGGAAAAGATAACAATAGGTGTTATGTATATGCTAAAACTTAACCATTTGGTTGAGGATAAAATGCATGCAAGATCAACAGGTCCGTATTCTCTTATTACAAGACAACCGCTTGGAGGAAAGGCTCAATTTGGAGGTCAGAGATTTGGAGAAATGGAAGTGTGGGCAATACAAGCTTATGGTGCAGCACATGTGTTACAAGAATTTTTAACTGTAAAATCCGATGATGTTGACGGTAGAGTTAAGATGTATGATTCTATAATCAAAGGCGAAGCAATCTCAGAGCCGGGAATTCCGGAATCTTTCAAAGTTCTTGTAAATGAATTAAGAGCATTAGGTTTAAATGTTAATTTGTTAAAAAAAGGTTCGGAAAACAATGTAAACAATGAAGAGTCTGAAGAAGAAAACGACTCTGGAGTAGAAGATTAAATAAATATGGAAGGGCAACTAAATGGTTAAAAATAATTTAAAAAATTCAAAGAAAAAAACACAGAATCTTAATTTTACGGATTTTGATCTTGTAAAGTTGACAGTTGCAAGTCCTGATGATATAAGATCTTGGTCTTATGGTGAAGTAAAGAAACCGGAAACCATAAATTATAGAACATTTAAGCCGGAAAGAGATGGTTTATTTTGTGATTGTATATTCGGACCAACAAAAGATTGGGAATGTCATTGTGGAAAATATAAGTATATAAAACATAAAGGTATAATATGTGATAGGTGTGGGGTTGAAGTTACGGAGTCTAAAGTAAGAAGAGAGAGATTTGGACATATAGATTTGGCGGTTCCTATTGCACATCCTTGGTTTTTAAAGAAAGCTCCATCAAAAATCGGTATTTTGTTAAATATGAAAATATCTGATTTGGAAAAGGTTATTTATTATAACAAGTATGTTGTAACAGAGACATTAAAAGATGGTTCTGAAATTGTT
>ONUQ01000155.1 GCA_900321055.1 uncultured Elusimicrobia bacterium | reverse complement strand
GGTTAATTTTGTTTTTATATGTAGTTTATTCTTACGGTTATATTTTACTAAAGTTTTATTTCGTCTATTAAATATTAAATAACTATAATTTTAGATTTATTACCGAAAACATACACAAAAGAGATAAACATTTATCCTGTTTGGTTAGTTTTATAAATATACCATAATATTGATACTATTAAATCTCTTAGTCTGTTAATTTTGTCACTGTTAGATCGCAAAATTACAAAATCAATTATAATAATTACGGTAAAATGTTAAATAAAAAACACCGACTAAAAATTTTTTATCTTTAGTCGGTGATATTTCTAAAATCTTTATTTTATATTTGAAACTCCGAGACCAGGACTCGAACCTAGACGAAGGGATCCAAATTCCCTTGTGCTACCATTACACTATCTCGGAATCAATTTTTTATACTATGCTTCTGTTTTAGGAGTTTCTGCTAACTTCTTTTCATAAGCTTCTAAAACAACTTTCTCAAGCTCACTTCTAAATTCATTTGCTATAGGATGTGCGATATCTTTGAAAGTTCCGTCATTCTTTTTTCTTGAAGGCATACAAACCATCAAACCTTTCTCACCCTTCACTATTCTTAAATTATGAACTACAAAAACACCGTCTAATGTAATTGCTGCATAGGCTTTCAACTTTTCTTCTTCTTTAAGAAAAATCCTAACTTCTGTTATATTCATAATACCTTCCTCCGCTCTCCGCCTAGCTGTTATCACAAACTTTCAACCGAGTTTGTAAGCCAAACACTCCAATTATACTTTTTTAATTCATCTAATATATAACTTACTTTATTAACATCTTTAACTAATCCGAACACCGTAGCTCCGGAACCCGACATCAAACTGACACATCCCAATCCGTCAAGAGTTTCTTTTATTTGCTTTATTTGAGGATACTCATCAAAAACAACTTCCTCAAACCTGTTAAAAAAAAGTCCGCCGGCATCTTTTACATTAAATTTACCTTTAGTTATAACTTCTGTGATTGTATTAATTTTTTGAGCATTTGTCAATGGAAATTTTATTTTTGAATAAGCATAAGCGGTAGAAACTCCAAAATTAGGGTTAACCAATATAAAAGAAAGATTTAAATTTGATTTTAATTTTTCAACAACATTTCCTATTTGAGAAATTTTTGCGGTTCCTCCTGTTATAAAAAAAGGAACATCCGCACCTAATTTCGCACCTAATAATTCCAATTGTTTTATATCGGTATTTACATTCCAAATTTTATTTAAAGCCACTAATGTTGCTGCAGCATCCGAAGAACCTCCGCCTAAACCTGCACCGGTAGGAATATTTTTTGTAAGTTTTATTTTTATTCCTTTATTTATATTATATTGTTCTTTAAACTTCATTACTGCTTTATAAACAAGATTATTTTTATCATTTGACAAATCGGCATTTCCTAAACAAATCAATTCTATTTTGTTTTCTTCCATCGGTTCAAATTCCAAAATATCAAACAAAGATACCGTATGCATAACAGATTCTATATTATGGTATCCGTCTTGTCTTTTATTTAAAATTTCTAAATATAAATTAATTTTTGCCGGAGCTTTTACTATCATCTTTTTTTTGCCCTGATATTTTATTAAAATCCGTTATTGTTATTATTTGTGAATTATTTAAATTTGCTTCACATTTAAAATTGTAATTTTTTACGGTAACTAAAAATTTTGACGGAATTTTGGAAATGGTATTAAAATCTTTATACGAATTTATTTTTATCGTAAAAAGATTCTTCTTTGAGAATTCACTGAAAAAACCTTTTTTTATATTTATTTTTACAATATAATTTTCATTTTCATAAGTTACCGTATTCCCTTTTTGAGATATATTGGAATTTAGAAGCATATTTAAAAAATCTTTTGACAGTATTTGTTTTGCAAAATCAAAAATTGACGAAAACTCTCCTGCCAAATTTTCTTTCAATGCTTGAGGTTCAAAGTTGATATCATTGTCTTTTATTGCTACAGTTCCGCCTTTAAAAGACAGTTGCGGAGCAAAATCAATTTGTAAACCTACCCCTCTTGCAAATAAAACGGATACATAAGAATTTATATTTGTAGCATTACTTTTTATTTTCAATTTATATCCGGCTTTTAAAGAAGCTATCCTTTGAAAATTTAATACTGCTCTTTCGGCATAAATTTTAAATTTTTCTTTTTGTTCAATTTTATTTTCTAATGTTTTCATTTTATTTTTTGCGGTTATTGAACCAATATCATTGGATATGGCATAAGCTAAATAAGCCTGAGGATATTTTTTTAGTTCAATACTTATATCTCCCAAATGCTCATACACATCTTTATCAAAAACTCTGGGGATATTAGTTATTGCCGCAAAAGTATATTTTTCTGCCAATTCGTAATTTTGTTTTCTGTAATACAACCATCCCAAAGAATCAATATATGCAGAAACTCTCGGTTGAAGTTCTATAACTTTACCAAGCATTTTTTCCGCTTCATCCAAATTTATATTTCTATCCGCATAAGAATATGCTAAATAATTCAATGTTTTTACATCGTTTGGAGCAACTTCCAGAATTTCTTTTAAAAGTTTTTCCGCTTGTTCAAAAGAACCTAATTTATCAACACAAAGTGCCAAATAAAATTTTGCATCTACGAAATTAGGTTTGAAATACAAACTTTTTTCTAATACTTT
>ONUQ01000055.1 GCA_900321055.1 uncultured Elusimicrobia bacterium | reverse complement strand
AATAGAATCTTTAATTTCATCAGCTGTTTTTGCTATACCGAAATCACTTAATTTTATATTACCGTCAAAAGATAGTAAGACATTACCGGGAGAAATATCTCTATATACTATACCATAGGCTTTTCCGCTAATAGAATCTCTTGCGATTCTGTTAGCATAGTCTATAGCTTTTAAAACATCCATGCAAATAACTGTAGACAGTTTCCACGGAATTTTTACACTTATATCGTTACACTTTCTAATTAGTTCCTCTAAATCTATACCCCTAACATAATCAAGAACTATATAAAACGAGCCATTACTACCTTGCCAAAAATGTTGAACTCTAACAATATTATCATGAATAATATTTTTAGCAATAAGAGCTTCTTTATAAAACATTTCAACAAATTTTGGTTGAGAATACTCCGGATAGACTTCTTTTATTGCAACAAAGTTTCTTAAACTGAAATCGTATGCCAGCCAAACTATACCAAATCCGCCAACACCTATTTTCTTTATAGTTACATATTGATCATTTATACACAACCCTAACTGAAACTCATTAGTGTTATCAAAATTTGTTTGAAAATCGTCTGTCATCTATACCTCCATTAGAACATCTTATTATTAATTTATATTAAATATACATATTATAACATATAAAACATACAAAAACAACACAAACAATAAGCATAAGCGGGCAATGGGAATCGAACCCACAACTCAAGCTTGGGAAGCTCGGATTTTACCACTAAACTATGCCCGCACTAACTTAATGTCAAATTTACTAAAATCGCAAATCTACTATATTTTATGTTTTTTCTTTAAAGGTGTCAATTGAGATTTAGCAAATTTTAAAGCACTGTTTTTATCGTTTATTCTATTTTCCTCGTATGCATTATTTATTAATTGTAATAGTTCCCCTATTATTTTTCCGGGTTTCAAATTAAATTCTTTCATTAAAATATTACCATCAATAAGTTTTTCTTTAGGTTTATTATTGATAAAATCAAAATAATTAAATATTAGTTTAGCAACAGATTTTTCTTGACATTTTAAAATTTTTGGTGAATACACTTTAAGTGTTTTGTATGAATGCCAGTCAGACATTGCCAATATCAATAAATCCGGAGTATTTTCTTTTATATCTCTAAATAAGTGCATTTGAGCTTTATTTGTGATGACTTCATTTTTTGCTAAATTTGATGGTCTCATGTGTTCAGAAATTATTGCTTTAGCAAAATTTATTTCTTTGTTGCTCATTTTAAGTTGTTTCATTATTTGTGCCGTTTTTTTGGCACCAAGTTTTTCATGACCTAAAAATCTCATCTTATTCCCCATTCTTTTAGCTGATTCAGGTTTTGCACAATCATGAAATATTGCAATAAACTTTAGCAGAGTTTTTCTTGTTATATTTTCAGAAAACTGTTCGTTTAAATGCTGTTCTAATAAATCTTTTGAATTAGGAAAATATTTGTCTAACTTTATAAAAATCTTTTCTAATGCTTCATAAGTTTGAAAACAATGTTGAAATAAACCCTTGGGATGATAATAGAAATTCTTTGCGGAATTTTTCATTTTAGTAATTACGGGAAAAACAGATTCTAAAATTTTTACCTCATCCATCATACAAATATATTGTGAAGAGTTTTTGTTGCTTAATATTCTAAATAATTCGTTTTTAACTCTTTCCCCTGCAACAGATGATATTTTTGAAGCATATTCTTTCATTAATGATAGAGTTTGTTTTGAAATTTTAAAATTATATTCACTTGCAAATCTAAATGCTCTTAACATTCTTAAAGGATCTTCAACAAATACATTATTTGATACAACATTTATTTCTTTTGTTCTCAAATCTTTTTTTCCGTTACAGCAGTCTATAATATTTTTTTTAATATTATCAAAGTTTTCTATTTTTACGGCAAGTGCATTTATAGTAAAATCTCTTTTTTGTAAATCTTGTTCAATAGTTTTTCCCTGTATAAGTGATATGTCAATATATTGTATATTTTTATTGTTAAATACAGCTACTCTATAAACTTGTAAATCGCTATGCAATAAAAAATATTTTCCATCTGTTATTTTGGCCAATTTTTTAGCAAAACTTTCCGGAGACTTTGATACGACTAAATCAATATCTAAAGTTTTCTTTTTTAATAAAAAATCTCTAACATACCCGCCAACTAAAAAAACTTCCGTATTGGTATCTTTTGCAAGTTCTATAACTTTTTTTATTTCTTCAAACACTTAATTCACTCCATTAGTTACATAATAAACTTTATTAAATTGATAATTTGCAACATATGTAAAAATTCTTTGCAATTTTTAGCTGAATAGTTAAATAAGTTTAATATATTTTTTTGTTTTACAATAAAACTTAACAAGTAAAAAATAAAAAATATTTTTTTTAAATAACTTATTCAATTTTTGTTCAATTTGTCATTCTCATTTTTTTTATCAAATATTGATTCTCAAATAAACTAATGACTTTTATACCAAACTACAAATATTGAGAATTTATAAGTTCATCAATGTATTTATTCGTTTTATCTTGTTTTATATCTTTGCAACTTCCATATTTTATCATATTTCCATTTTGAAGTATCAATATTTTATCAGATATTTTAAAAGCTAAAGATATATCATGTGTAATAAATATAATATTAGTTTTTTGTTCTTTTTTTATTTTGTAAAAAATATTCATAATTATTGACTGATTTATTACATCAAGAGATGCAAACGGTTCATCTGCAATTAAAATTTGAGGGCTTTTTAACAATGCTCTTGCTATCGCTATTCTTTGTCTTTGTCCTCCGGAAAACTGATGAGGATATTTTTCCAGGATATCATCATTCATATCTACAAGTGACAATTTTTGTTTTATAAATTCTTTTTTGTTCTTAATATTTTTGTCTACTGCCTCCAATAACGAATATCCGATTGTAAGTTTTGGATTAAATGATGCATAAGGATTTTGAAATATCAGTTGAACAGTATTAGAAAGTTCTTCTCTTGTATAATCTATAATGTTTTTATTATTTATTTTTATTATTCCGCTATCAAATGGAATTAAAGAACAAATTATTTTTGCAATTGTACTTTTTCCTGAACCGCTTTCCCCTATTATGGAAAGTACACAGTTTTCTTCCAAATTAAAAGAAATATTATTTAATGCTTTAAAAATTTCTTCTTTTTTTAAAAAAGATGAATTTATTTTATATGTTTTATTTAAATTTTCTACTTTTAATATCATAAGTTATAAACAATAAAAATTTTATACTAAACCAAAAATCATACTGCAATATAAACTATAAACCGTAAAATATGGTTACAATTTAGAATACAAAAAATAAATAAATTTTATATTGTACTATATGTTTTTATCGGAATATCAAATATTTATCCGTAATATTTAAGATGCAACTTTATAAATTATATTAATTTCTTTATCTTTTCCATAATAAGATAATAAACCGTTATTATATCAAATTATTGGTTCTACATAAAATTTTTAGTTTTAATTTACTTTGTTTCAATATTTGAAGGAATTGCGGTAGTTGTTGAACCGGTTACAGATTCTTTTATTTCATTACCGGTTTTGTCATTTTTCTTTAGTCCGAATAATGCGAAAACCCCTTTTTTCAGGTTGTCGGAAACAATGTTTTTCATTAGCATATCACCCACCAAGGAAGAAACACTTCCCAGTAAACTTAAAGAACCTTTAGGATTATCCATAGTTCCTCTTATTTTCATTGTTAAGGGCATAATACCGTCAACTTTATGTGCTCCGGGTGCTGTAAATACGGTTATGTTTAGAAAGTTTTCTTTAAAGTTCATATTTCCTTTTACTCTAAATGATAATAAATTTGAAACAAAAGAACATTTGTCAAATTTTGCATTTCCGTTTAAAAAATCCAATTTTGTAAGAAATGAAGAAAATTCTATTTTACCATCTATTTTTTGATGATGGACTATTGCCTCATTTTCTTTTGTAATATCATCTTTTGAATTAAGTATGGAAGCAAGACTATTTAATAAATCCAAAACATCTAAAGTATTTATAACATTGCTTATTACTTT
>ONUQ01000128.1 GCA_900321055.1 uncultured Elusimicrobia bacterium | reverse complement strand
GTACAAGGAAAACAATATATTAGGTTGGCAGAAGCAGTGAGAGTAAAAAATAAGCAAGGGAAAAAACAGTCTGGAATAAAAATAATATTAAATTTAGGCTGTATAGAAAAATATGATGATGGAAAACTGAATTATTTAGAAAGATTAAAAAAATCATTTAAAGAAGGCAACCTGTTAATAGAAGAATTAAAAGATTATGTTGATAAGCAGAAAAAAGAGTATAGATTTATAGAAATGAAAGAAAATATGAATAACAGGATAGGACATTCAAGAAAAATAAGCAGTATAGTTTTTTCATTTTTCTTGACAAAATCAAACGATTGATTTACAATATACAGGAAAATTAAGAGGTTGAATTGAGCATGCAAACAAAAAATTTAAATACTGAAAAAGGAAAATCTAAACAAAAAATATTGAAATCTGCTACAAAACTCTTTGCTCAAAAAGGGTTTGACGGTGTTGGAATCAGAGAAATTTGTAAAGATGCCAGTGTCAATATTAGTATGATTTCATATTTTTGGGGTGGAAAAAAGGGTTTGTATCAAGGCATTTTAGATGATTTGGTTGAAAAACAAACTGAATATATAAAAAGTTTTTTAGATTTTGATATTGATTTCAAAATTCTTTCAAAAAAAGAACAGGTGAATTTATTATTTGTTTTATTAGATAAAACTATAGAAGCATTGTACGGCGGTTTTATTTCGCATGATTTGATAAGATTTTTACTTCAAGAACAACAGAAACAAATAATAGAACTTAGCTCTCCTATAATTACATTTTTAAGAAAATTGATTGTTGTTATTTTTGATAAAGATGAAAATGATAGAGATATAATTTTTAAGTTTGTTTTCATATTATCGCAAATAAATTCACCATTTGTTCTTCCGGCATATTCTTTAAAACTTTTAAATCAAAAAAAATTTAGTAAACAAGATAAAGATATTGTTAAAGCAAATGTAAAATTATATATACAAGCACTTTTAACACAGGAGGGTATTGATGGATAAAAAAGTCATTTTGACTATTTTAATACTGTTTATTTCGCCTATTTGTTTTGCGGTTGATAGAAAAGATTTGAATATTGAATTTTTCAACCGCTTTAATGATGATTATTTATTTCAATATGTCAATGAGGCACTGGAAAATAATCACAATGCAAAACAAGCAATGATAAGAGTAGAAGAATACAGACAAGGTCTAAAATCACAATTTTCAAACGAATTACCAAGTTTTAGTGTTGCAGCGAATTATTTAGGTCTTCATTCACCAAAGATCAATCCTAATTTGAGTGTGAACAAAAATGCTTTTGTGTTACCTTTTATGGCAAACTACGAGGCAGATTTTCTCCTAAAAAACAAAGATAAAACAAAGAGTGCCACAAAGACTTATGAAATGAGTAAGTTTGATGAGCAAAGTGCATATTTAGCTCTATTATCGGATGTTGCAACGGTTTATACAAATATTTTAGAATATGACAAACTTATAGAAGAACAAGAAAAAATCGTTAATAACTACAATAAAATTTTAGATAATGATAATAAAAAACTTGCTCTTGGTGTTATAAATACAACAGAATTAAACAACTCTAAAACTAATGTTGAACAAGTAAATATAACATTGGAAAGTCTTATTAAACAAAGAGAAGTTCTTTTAATGCAATTTGTGTTTTTGATAGGTCGCAGTTCCAATGGTGCAAACACTATTAAAAGAGGTTCTATTGATAATTTTGAATATAATGCGGTTATTCCAAACGAAATAGTGTCGGATGTTATATTCGCAAGACCTGATGTTAGAAGAGCTGAAATGGCATTGGAAAAAGCAAAAATAGATATTAGAATTGCAAGAAAAGAGTTGTTGCCGACATTTAACATAAAAGGCATTTGGGCATTTAATACAATGGCTCCCGGAAAATTTTTCTCTTGGGATTCTTCTCTTGCGGCACTACTGGCAGGAGCAACTCTGGATATATTTACAGGCGGAAGAAAAAGTGCTAATTTACAACTTCAAAAAGCAAAATATGAAGAACTTTTTGAACAGTATAGACAAGCTGATTTAGATGCCGTAAAAGAAGTTAATACTTCACTTTGTATTATAAAACACGATACGGAAATTGAAAACAAAACAAAAGAAAAGTTATTAATTGAAACTGAAAATTTGAATAATGCAGATAAAATGTTAAGTCGTGGAATTATTTCAAAAACACAGTACATTAAATCTGAAAATATATATATAAACAAAGATATGGATTTAACAAAAGCAAAAACAAGAAGGTTGGTTAATTATTACACACTGTATAAAACCGTGGGGGGTAAGATATAATGAAGAAAAAGATTATAGCATTAGTTTTAATAATTTTAATTGCGGGACTTTGTGTTTTTTTCTACAATAAATCTGATAAAAAAGAGATCTCAAATGAATTAACCCTATTTGGTAATATTGAAATAAGGCAGGTTGATTTATCCTTTCAAGTTTCGGGGCTTGTTTCAGAACTTTTAAAAGAAGAAGGGGACACGGTTAAAAAAGGTGAATTAATTGCAGTTATGGATGAATCGGACTATGATGCGAACTTTAAAAGAGCAGCGGCAGAAGTAGATAGAACAATTGCAATACAAAAAGATGCAACCGATAAATATAACAGATATGCTCCCTTAGGAGTTGATGATACAATTACTAAACAAGAAATTGAATCATTGTATAATGCACAAAATAAAGCAAAAGCAGATTATAAAGCAGCAGTTGCAAACAAAGATTATATAAATAACCAATTAAAATATACAAAACTTTATGCACCTGAAGACGGTACTATAATGGTTCGTGTAGTTGAACCCGGAAGTAATGTTCAAAAAGGTCAGCCTGTATATACAATGGCAAAAACTAATCCTGTATGGGTTAGAGCATATATTAATGAAAAAGATTTAGGAAACATTAAATACGGACAGAAAGTTAATGTTTATACTGATACAACCAATCCAAACACGGGTAAGAAAAGAGAATATAAAGGTCAAATCGGGTATATTTCACCTGTTGCTGAGTTTACTCCCAAAACGGTTCAATCAACTGATACAAGAACCGATTTAGTATATCGTATAAGAGTTTATATCAATAATGTTGATGAATATTTAAGACAGGGAATGCCTGTAACAATAAATGTAAATTTAACTTCAAAGGATAATCAGGGAAATAATGCAAACGGTAACAATTAAGAATTTAACAAAGAAGTTCGGCTCTACCGTTGCTATTGATAATCTGTCCTTAAATATAGAAAGGGGTAAAATAACGGGACTCATTGGAGCTGACGGAGCCGGAAAAACCACTCTTTTAAGGACAATAATAGGTTTATTGTTGCCGAATGAAGGGGAAATAAATGTTCTTGGGTTCAACCCTAGAACTCAAAAAAATGAACTAAATTTGCATATAGGTTATATGCCTCAAAAATTTGGTCTTTATGAAGATTTGACTGTTATTGAAAATTTAAGATTATATGCTGATTTAAAAGGTGTTATGCATGATTTTGACAAAATGCTTGAATTTACGACACTTGCACCGTTTAAGGACAGACTTTCGGGAGCATTATCAGGCGGAATGAAACAAAAGTTGGGGCTTGCATGCACACTGCTTGGAAATCCTGATTTTTTACTTTTAGATGAACCCTCTGTCGGTGTTGATCCTATATCTCGCAGAGACTTAATGAAAATGGTTCGTGAAATGATAAACCCGGAAACAACGGTTTTGTGGTCAACGGCTTATTTGGATGAGGCTCACAGCTTTGATACGGCGGTTGTTATAGATAAAGGTAAGGTTATTTATGAAGGAAAACCGCACGATTTAGCACCTACACCGCAAGAATTTGAAAATAAAATAATTGATTTAATGGGCGGATATAATAAAGAAGAATCTTTGATAGCTAAAAATTATGATTATAAAGCACCTGATGTTGAATTAACGGTTGAAGCGGATAATTTAGAAAAAAGATACGGAAATTTTTATGC
>ONUQ01000126.1 GCA_900321055.1 uncultured Elusimicrobia bacterium | reverse complement strand
TTAAACTATTTATATAAAGGAGGTTTGGAAAATGCCAACGAATAAAATAGCAATAATAGGTGCTATGGAATGTGAAATTTCTTCTATAAAACAAGAATTAAAGGATTTAAAAGAAATTGTTTATGCGGATTTACAAATATATACGGGAAATATAAAAGATAATTTTATTATATTATCAAGAAGCGGTGTGGGGAAAGTAAATGCAGCATTAAACACACAGTATATTATTGATACATTTAAACCGAATATGGTTATAAATATAGGTGTTGCCGGCGGAGTAGATAAATGCCTTAATATCGGCGATATTGTTATAGGAACAAATTTGGTTCAACATGATTTTGATATTACTCCTTTAGGATATGCAAAAGGATGTATGTGCATAGGAAAAGATAAAAGTAAACCGACAAAATATTATTGTGATAACAATTTGATAGAAAAGTTTCAAAATATATTAGAAGAAAATGTACCTAAAAATAAAATTCATCAGGGAGTAATTGCCTCAGGTGACCAATTTATAGCCGATAGAGATGTAAAAAAGGAAATAAATGAATCTTTTGATGCATTGGCTGTTGAAATGGAAGGATGTGCAATAGCTCAAGTTGCTACAAGAAATAAAATTCCTTTTATTGTTATAAGAGCAATTTCGGATTTAGCAGATGGTGATATGTCAAATGCTCATGCTGAATTTGAAAAATATTCACAAGTGTCATCACAAGCAATAAAACTTTTTGTAGATACAATATAAGTTTAAGTAAACAGAATATTATTATCAACCAAACGGATTATTTATAGCAGGTCAAATGTTATTGTATAGATAATCCGTTGGAATTTTTACTATACATTTTTTTACCGTAGAATCACAACACAACGGAGCATGTGTATCTTCGGGGAAAAATATTGCAAATTCGGTTTCTTTTAAATCTATATATATATCGGGAATGTTTGAATAGAAAGCAATATCCTTATTTGAATCATATTCTTTTAAAACTTTAAAACCGTCATCAAAGAATTTCCATACGATTCTTTCGTTACCGCAAATTACATATTGTAAATCTATATATTTTTCATGCTTTTCTAACCATTGTTCCTGCTTTGGTTTCGGTTGGCAAGTTTGAATTACGGCATAAATTCCGGTTCCGATATCAATTTTGGCATTATCCTCATCAAAGGTATGATTTTTAATAAAATTAAAGACCACATCTAAATTTGGGAATAACTTTAAAATATTTTGACAATTTTTTATTGATGAAATTAACATAATTAAATATTAATATATCTTAAATTCTTGTTCAAACATAACCGAAAAAGTTATATGTTTTTTTATATGTATAAAAAAGTTAAAAAATATTCGGTTTAAGAAAAACTAATTATTAATTAACGATATTTTATATGTATATTCAAAAGGAACAATTTTTACCTTTCCTTCTCTGGAAAGCCACCCTAAAGCCAAATAAAGCATAGTATTAGAAAGCCCTAAATGAGCTTTAATAGGTATAGGAGTGGATTCTCCTCTTTCACTTAAAAATTGCCATATTTGTCCTGCTACAAATCCGATTCTGTCTTGCATAAAAATTTTATATCCTCAAATAATTATATCTTTTCTACAACAAACAAATCTTGTTGACTATCAACCGACTGTCCGTTTTCTACCAAAATCTTTATGATTTTTACTTTTTCCGTAGCCTTTATTTCATTCATAACTTTCATAGCTTCAATTATACATAAAGTGCTTTCGGCATTTACAACATCGCCTTCTTTTACAAACATAGGCGATGTCGGAGACGGCGACCTGTAAAAAACACCTGTTATAGGAGTTTTTATGGTGCTGTTGTCATCGGAATTTGTTTCTTGAGAAGAGGTAACAACAGCATTTTGCGGTGCCGAATGTGCTGTTGTTTTAGCACTCTTTTGCACTACATTAGGTTTTGAATAATTTTTTCTTCTGATATGTAATTTCATATCTTCAGAATCAATTTTTATTTCCTCAACCTTCTCTTCTTTCATTACTTCATATAAAGATTTTACTTTTTCCTCTAAAATGTTTTCTTTAGAACTCATAAATTAATACCTTTATAACTACATAATTTTAATTAAATTTATTCTGCCTTGTTTATCTATTTCTTCAACTTTAACAACAATTTCTTCACCTACACTAACAACATCTTCTACTTTTTTAACATGCTTATGTGAAAGCTTTGAAATATGAACAAGCCCTTCTTTACCGGGAAGAATTTCAACAAAAGCTCCAAAATTCATAATTTTTGTAACTTTTCCCGTATATTCTTTACCGACTTCAACTTCTGAAGTAAGCCCTTCAATCATATTCTTTGCTGTTTCCATAGCTTGAGCATCGGTACTTGAAATAAATACCGTTCCGTCTTCTTCCACCGATATTTCAACACCGGTTGTTTCTTGAATATTCTTTATATTTTTTCCGCCCGGACCGATTAATGCACCGATTTTGCTTACGGGAATTGTAAGGGATACCATCTTAGGAGCATATTTTGAAAGTTGCGGTCTCGGTTGTGCAAGAGTATCTTCTATTTTTCCGATAATTTCCATTCTTCCTACTCTTGCCTGTTCAAGAGCTTTTGCCATAATTTCTGTTGTAAGACCATCAATTTTTATATCCATTTGTAAAGCCGTAATACCTTTTCTTGTTCCTACAACTTTGAAATCCATATCTCCCAAATGATCTTCCATTCCCATAATATCCGTTAAAATAACATAATTGTCACCTTCTTTCATAAGTCCCATAGCTATACCTGCACAAGTTGCTTTAATAGGAACTCCGGCATCAAGCAATGCTAAACAGCCACCGCAAACCGATGCCATTGAAGAAGAACCGTTAGATTCCGTAATATCCGACACTATTCTTATTGCATAAGGAAAATCAGCTTCTTCGGGAAGAATAGGTTTTAAACCTCTTCTTGCTAAATTACCATGCCCGATTTCTCTTCTTCCGGGAGATCTGTCGGGTTTTGCTTCACCTGTTGCATATCCTGGGAAATTATAGTGTAATAAGAATCTTTCTTTATATTCTCCGGTCAGTTCATCCATAACTTGTTTATCTTCAGGACTGCCTAAAGTAACAGTTGCTAATGATTGTGTTTGACCTCTTGTAAATATTGCACTGCCGTGAGCTCTCGGTAAATAACCGACTTCACATGTAATAGGTCTGATTTCGTTTAATGCTCTACCGTCTGTTCTAATATTTTTTGTTAAAACAAGTTTTCTTGCCTCTTTATAAAAAATATCTTCCATAACAAAATCTATTATTGCACTTTGTTCAGGATATTTTTCGGCAAACTTTGTTTGCATATCTGTTTTAAATGTTGCCCAAGTAACTTCTCTTGTTGCTTTATCTTTTATTGTTACACATTCTTGAGCTTTAGGCAATGTTTCTGCCTCTATTTCCGCTTTTAATGTTGTATCTATAACAGGTTCCGTTACAGGCAACTTTTCTTTTGTAGGAAGATTTTTTATAAATTTACAAATCTTACTAATTTCTTCTTTTGCAAGATTTAATGCATCTAACATCTCTTGTTCCGAAAGTTCATTTGAACCGGATTCAACCATTGTTAATGCTTCTTCCGTTCCGCTAACAACTAAATTTAAATCGGATTGAGGTATTTGTGATAATGTAGGATTAACAACAAACTCTCCGTTTATTCTTCCGATTCTAACCGAAGCTATATCTTTTTGCAAAGGTATATTTGAAAGATGTAATGCTACGGAAGCACCGATAATACTTATAATATCTGCCGGATTTTCTCCGTCATGAGATAATACCATTGCTACAACTTGTGTATCGTTTCTGTAAAAATCAGAAAACAACGGTCTTATACTTCTGTCTATAAGTCTGCTTGTAAGTATTTCACTTTCTTTCGGCTTTGCTTCTCTCTTGAAAAAACCGCCCGGAAATCTTCCTGTTGCATAAGCTCTTTCTTTGTAATCAACGGTTAACGGCATAAAATCCGTTCCTTCTTTTGGTGTTGAAGATGCAACGGCTGTAACTAAAACCATTGTATCACCAACTCTAATAACACAAGCACCGTTAGCTTGCTTTGCAAGTTTTCCGGATTCAATAAAAATCTCTTTACCGGCAACTGTTACAGATGTTTTTATCAATTCCATTTTTACCTCGTCAGCCCGCCCATAAACATTACACAAAAGATCCACACAACTTCATTTTAAACAAAGAAACTGAGTGCATCCTTTGTGTTTATGACGGACTTAAGTTTTTTTTACTTTCTTAAATCTAATTTTTTCAAAATATCAGTATATGC
>ONUQ01000124.1 GCA_900321055.1 uncultured Elusimicrobia bacterium | reverse complement strand
TTTGATATAGTTCAAGAATCAAATATAAACAGACAACTTTTTGCTTTACATTCAACAATTGGAATAAAAAAAACAGAACTTGCAAAAAAAAGAATTTTAGATATAAATCCAAACTGTAAAGTTGAAACTTTTGACACATTTGCAAATACAGACACTTTTGAAATAATATTTTCCGATAAACCGGATATTGTTATAGATGCAATAGATTCGTACAATCCAAAATTAAGATTACTTGAATATTGCTATAAAAGGAATATAAAAATTATTTCTTCTATGGGGGCAGCATTAAAGACAGATCCTTTTTCTATAAAATATGCAGATTTATTTGAAACATATAATTGTAAATTAGCCCAAAGATTGAGAGGAGACTTAAGGCAACTTGGAATAACACAAGGTATACCTTGTGTTTTTTCAGAACAAACTCCGCAAATAAAACCAATACCTTTACCTAAAAAAGAAGGACAACAATACGGGAAAAACGGCGGACCGAAAATTTTAGGTTCTATACCCATAATTACAAGTATTTTTGGAATACTTTTGGCAAATAAAGCCATTGAACTTATTTAGAGATTTGGTTATATTAAAATTTACAAATATATTTCTTCTGCATTAAATTGAAAAAAAATAAAAATTTTACTACAATAACGACATCAATTTTAAAAACATATAATTTAGATAGAATAATATAAAATGGAAAATAGAAGATACAGCAGAAAATTTGTTTCCTTAAAAACAAAAATTGTAGAAACTAATACAAGTAGTGTATTAGGAGATTGTATCTTAACGGATGTTTCGCAAGATGGTTTTGCCATAGAGAGTGAAACACAACTTGTTCTTAACCAACAATTCAGTTTAAATCTTATAATTCAAAATAAACATATATCTTTAAGCGGTAAAATAGTTAGAATCACTCAAGGGCTTTTTTATCCGTTGTATGGTATAAAATTGATTGAAAAGGATTGTAAAAATTTAGATTTTTTTAAAAAATATGTAGAATATTCTTTAAATTAGGAACAATTTATGAAAATCATAAACGGTAAAGAAATTTCACAAAAAATCAGATTTGAACTTAAGGAAAAGATTGAACTTCTCACAAAAAAAACAGGTAAACAACCCGGACTTGCAACAATTCTTGTTGGAGAAGATCCTGCCAGTAAGGTTTATGTCGGTTCAAAAATCAAGGCATGTGAACAGGTAGGAATAAAATCATATCACAACCATATTTCGGAAACGGCTTCAATAGAGGACATAATATCGTTAATAGAAAAACTAAATAAAGATAAAAATATACATGGAATACTTTTACAACTTCCACTACCCAATAAGTTAGATGCTGACAGATGTATACGAGCTATTGATTATAATAAAGATGTTGACGGTCTTCATCCTTATAATGCAGGAATGCTTACACTTGTAAAGTCTTGGGATGAAATAGTAAAACAAAAATTGTTAGTTTCTTGTACACCTATGGGAGTGATATATTTATTAAAATATTCAAATATAGATATTGCCGGCAAAAATGTTGTTATTATCGGCAGGTCAAATCTTGTAGGCAAACCGGTATCTATGTTGATGCTTTCAAACAATGCAACCGTTACAATGGCACATTCAAGAACACAAAATTTGAACGAGATTACAAAAAAAGCAGATATTGTTGTTGCAGCTATAGGTAAAGCTAAATTTATTAATAAAGATTTTATAAACGATGGAGCAACCGTTATTGATGTTGGAATAAACAGAGTTGAAGGAAAACTTTATGGGGATGTGGATTTTGATTCCGTAAAAGATATGAATATAAGTATAACTCCTGTTCCGGGTGGAGTAGGACCAATGACAATAACAATGCTTTTACATAATACAATTTTAGCATTTGAAAAGTACAATAGTATTATATAATTTCCCGATACTTAGTAATTTTTATATGCTAACCTCTGTTGTTAAATATTCAATTAAAAAATTATATTTTTAAACTATACATTTGTATTTAAATTTATTAAAATATTTTTATAATTAAATATATATAATAAAAGAAAAAAATATTTTAGTAATTTTTTTTGTGATATAATGTCGGTTTTAAGAGATAAAAAATGAAAATAATAATTGCAGGTTCAAGAACTATCAACAATATGAATATTTTAATTAAAGCAATAAATCTTTCTAGGTTTGAAATAACTTCTGCCGATGAAATTGTTTCCGGTGGAGCAAGAGGAGTAGATACTTTAGGTGAAAACTATGCTAAACAACACAACATCAAATTAACGGTTTTTAAACCGGATTGGAATAAATATGGTATTAAAGGCGGTGTTATAAGAAATTCACAGATGTCAAAATATGCAGATTGTGCAATTGTTATTCATTGTGGCAGTAATGGAAGTATTGATATGATAAATAAGATGAAAAAATTGAACAAACCTTTTTTTGAATACAAAATAGAAAATTAAAATATATTTAGTTTTTATTTAAGAAATTTTTATTATAATAATAAAATATTGGTTAATATAAAACAAAAGAGGTAAAAATGAGCAAACAAATTTTGGTTACGGGTGGAGCAGGTTTTATAGGTTCAAATATTGTTGATGAATTGATTGTAAAAAAACATACTGTCGTAATTGTAGATAATCTTGCAACAGGTAATATAAAAAACATAAATAAAAAAGCAAAATTTTATAAAGTTTCAATATGTGATAAAAAAGACATAGATACAATATTTAGAAAAGAAAAATTTGATATTGTAATTCATCTTGCAGCACAACTTGATGTAAGAAAATCCGTTTTGGATCCTTGTTTTGATGCGGATGTAAATATTAAAGGAACATTAAATATTTTAGAAGCATGCAAAGATACTAAAGTAAAGAAAATAATATTTTCTTCTTCAGGCGGAACAATATACGGAGAATGCGGATTGAAAGCTCCGGATGAGCAATCATTTGCCAATCCGTTATCTCCTTATGGAGTGGCAAAACTTTCGGTAGAACACTACATAAAAGCCTATAGTGCATTATATGGATTAAAATATACAATACTAAGATATGCAAATGTTTACGGTCCAAGGCAAGATGCTAACGGTGAAGCAGGAGTAATTGCAATTTTTATAGGCAGAATGACAGAAAATAAAGAAGTATTTGTTTTTGGTGACGGGAAACAATTAAGAGATTATGTTTATGTTAAAGATGTTGTTGATGCTAATATAAAATCATTAACAAAAGGGAACAATGAAGTAATAAATATAGGAACACATAAAACATTTTCGGTTAATCAACTGGTAAAAGAGTTATCAAAAATAATTAACTACAAACAAAAAGCAGTATATAAACCAAAAAGAAGCGGAGAATTGTTTAAAAGTTTCTTAAATATTTCAAAAGCAAAAAAAGTTTTAGGTTGGGAGCCTAAAGTTGATATTATTAAAGGTTTAAAAAACACGGTTGATTATTTTATAAATTATAAGAAATAAATTTTAAAATAAAACGGTTAAAAAAATATAATAATGGATATAGAAAGATTATCTGTACTTACTTTAAATACAATAACAGAATTGGTTCCTAAAAAAATTATATCTTTAATAGAATATTTTGGTAGTGCGAATAATGTTTTACGGGCTGATATTAAAGATATTCGGCAGATAGTTGATATTACGGATAAGACAGCTCAAATGATAAAAGAAAGAGCTAATTTAAAGTTTGCCCAAGAAGAGTTATTGTCAGCAAAAAAAAACAGTATAAATATTTTGACTTACTTGGATGATGATTATCCTAATCAACTAAAAGCCATTTGTGATTATCCGCCAATTTTATATGTTAAAGGTAAGTTAGATAAAAATGATATAAATTCTATTTCTATTGTCGGCTCAAGAAGAGCAACAAATTACGGTAAGATAGTTACGGAACAATTTTGTAAATATTTTGCACAACAGGAAATAATAACAATATCGGGACTTGCCAACGGAATAGATACACAAGTTCACATTTCTACAATACAAAATCATGGTAAAACAATAGCCGTTGTAGGAAACGGTCTTTTGGAATGTTATCCTGCCGGAAACAGAAAACTTCAGGAAGATATATTAGAAAAAGGAGCTGTAATAAGTGAATTTAATTTACATCAAAGAGCTTTACCCGTAAATTTCCCAAGAAGGAACAGAATTATAGCAGCATTATCTCAAGCAACAATAGTTGTAGAAGCTGCAATAAAAAGCGGTTCACTAATAACGGCAGAACTTGCCTGCGAATACGGAAAAGATGTTTTTGCGGTTCCCGGACCGATATATTCAAAATATTCGCAAGGACCAAACAGTTTGATAAAACAAGGAGCTTTTATTGCTTTAACTCCTGAAGATACCGTTGAACAAAATTTAGTATTAAGTAATTATATTCTAAAAAGAAAGAAAAGAAAAAATAAATCTGTAGAACAGGATGTTAGTTCTATGTCTCAGTATAGTATAAATATTTTAAAAATGGTACAATCTTCGGCTAACGGTATACCTTTAGATGAAATAAGTTTGAAAGCTAATATTGCAGTTTCGGAACTTTCTACTATTTTGTTGGATTTAGAGCTTAATGGTTTTATAAAGTCTATGCCGGGGCAGATTTATGTAGCAACGGCAGTAAAGATGAAAGATTGAAAGATTAGTATAACCGTTGTATAATTTATGATGTGGAATGTATAATTAAAATTGTAGTTTGGTAGTTAAAAGATTGAGATAGTTGATTAGATGAAAAGTTTAAAACTCAAATAAAAACAACAAAATGTGTTTGGCTTTCTTGTTTTGAGTATATTGTAATTGAAAATCTAAAAACAGAAAAAAAGAGTTCTTTAATTTTTAAACTCTAATCTGTTCAACTGTTAAACAAAACAAAAAAAAATTATGGAGTATATTTTTAAGAGGGAAAAATGAAATATTTAGTAATAGTAGAATCTCCTGCAAAATCTAAAACAATATCTAAAATGTTAGGTGATAATTACATAGTAAAAAGTTCTTTTGGACATGTTAGAGATTTGCCTGAAAGTAAAATCGGTGTGGATATTGAACATGATTTTAAACCGACTTATGTGGCAATGACAAAATCAAAAAAAATAATAGCGGATTTAAAGAAAACGGTTGAACAGGTCGGACATGTATATCTTGCAACAGATTTGGATAGAGAAGGAGAAGCTATTGCCTGGCATTTGAAAGAATTATTAAAACTTTCGGATAACAATACAGACAGAATAACATTTCATGAAATAACAGAATCTGCAATAAAGGCTGCGGTTAAAAATCCAAGAAAACTGGATATGGCTTTGGTTGACAGTCAACAAGCAAGAAGAATTTTAGACAGATTGGTGGGTTATAAATTATCTCCTATATTATGGAAAAAAATAAGAAAAGGGCTTTCTGCGGGAAGAGTTCAATCCGTTGCCGTTATGATAATATGTGACAGAGAAGAAGAAATAGCTAAATTTGTTCCTGTTGAATATTGGTCTATACAGGCAGAACTTCAAAAAAATCAAAATGATGTAATTTTTAAAGCAAACCTAATATCTAAAGACGGCAAAAAATTTGATAAACTTGATATATCAAATAAAGAACAGGCAGATTCCATACTAAAAGAACTTGAAGGAGCAAAATATGAAGTTTCTTCGGTAGAAAAAAAAGAAAGAAAAAGATCTCCATATCCTCCTTATACGACATCTACAATGCAACAGGATGTTTCAAGAAGAATTGGTTTTTCTTCTTCAAAAACAATGATGGTTGCACAAAAATTGTATGAAGGTATACAAATTGGTGACCGGGGAGTAGTTGGTCTTATAACATATATGAGAACGGATTCGTTAAATATTGCCCAAGTTGCACAACAGGAAGCTTTAAATTTTATAGAAACAAATTACGGGAAAAATTTTGTTCCGTTAAAACCGCGATTATATAAGACCAAATCAAAAGGTGCTCAGGAAGCTCACGAAGCCATAAGACCTACTTCCGTTAAAAGAACTCCCGAAATGATGAAACAATACTTAACGGCAGATGAATATAAATTGTATACGGCAATATGGAACAGATTTGTAGCAAGTCAAATGACGGATGCCATATATGATACGGTTTCAATAGATATATCAGCAAATAACTATATGTTTAGAGCTACGGGTTCAACATTAAAATTTGACGGCTTTATGAAAGTTTATTCTATACTGGATGAAGATGTTAAAGAACCTAAATTACCTACACTAATACAAGGTGATATATTAGAATTATTGAAAATTATTCCGGAACAACATTTTACCGAGCCGCCGGCAAGGTATAATGAAGCAAGTTTAATTAAAACTCTTGAGGAGTATGGAATAGGAAGACCGTCAACTTATGCTCCGACAATAAAAACAATTTTAGACAGAATGTATGTAAGACTTGAAAACAAAAAGTTTTATCCTACAGATTTAGGAATAGTAGTAAACAATTTTTTAAAAGAAAATTTTAAAGATGTTATAAACTACAAATTCACGGCAGATATTGAAGAGGAATTTGATGATATTGCCGAAAACAAACTTAAATGGCAGGATGTATTAAGAAAGTTTTATACACCTTTTGAAAAACATTTAACGGAAGCAGAAAATGCTACCAGACAAAAAATTCAACCTAAAGAGACTAACGAAGTTTGTCCGAAATGCGGTAAACCTATGGTTATAAGAGACAGCAGAAGAGGTCCTTTTATGGCATGTTCGGGATATCCGGAATGCAAAACAACTTTTTCGGTTGATAAAGAAGGAAATAAAGTTGAAAAAGCAGAGCCTGAAAAGACTGAAGAGAAATGCCCTAAATGCGGTGGAGCAATGTTAAAAAAAATCGGATTTAGAGGTCCGTATTTAGCTTGCGAACGATATCCTGAATGTAAAACGACATTTTCTTTAGATAAAGACGGAAACAAAATCATAAAACCCGAACCCGAACAAACAGATATAAAATGTGAAAAATGCGGTAGTCCGATGCTCAAAAGAATAGGAAAAAGAGGTCCTTTTTTGACTTGTTCAGCCTTTCCTAAATGCAGAAACCTGCAATGGATAAAAACGGATGAAAAAGGAAATATAATTACGGAGAAAGCAGAAACCAAAAAAGCAAAAAAAACCGTAACGCAGAAATCAACAGAAAAATAAAGAATAAGTATAATAAAAAGCAGGTAATTCAATTACCTGTTTTTTATTCTAATATTTTTATTAAAAATATATAATAAAAAGTATGGTACAGGTTAAAGAAATAGAACAATTTATTCAATATTTAATAGCGGAAAAAAATTATTCTCAACATACGGCAAAAGCATACAGTACGGATATGCTTGAATTTTATGATTTTATAAAACAAAAAAATATTGAATTACTAAACTGTAACAAAAATATTATCAGAGAATATCTTGCCGGTCTGTATAATAAGAATTTAAAAAAATCTTCAATTATAAGAAAATTCGCTGTTTTAAAATCTTTTTATAAATTCCTTATTATAATAAATGCTATACAAATAAATCCTACAACTTCCATGTCAACTCCTAAAAAAGATAAAAGAATTCCGATATTTTTAACGGAACAGGAAATGAAAAATTTACTTGAACTGCCGAATATTGATTTAAGAGACAAAGCTATGCTTGAATTATTCTATTCTTCCGGTATAAGAATAGAAGAGTTAGTTAGTATAAATTTAAAAGATGTAGATTTTATGTCATCTAATGTGAAAGTTTTTGGTAAAGGTTCTAAAGAAAGAATAGTTCCTGTTGGAGATATATGCCTTTTTGCAATAAAAAATTATCTTGATGAAAGGAGAAAAAACGGTTTAAATTATTCCGTAAATTCACCGTTATTTTTAAATAAATACGGTAACAGAATTACACAAAGAGGTGCCAGAAAAATTTTATATAATTGGTTTATGAAATCAGGAATTACAATTAAAATTTCACCGCATACTTTAAGACATACTTTTGCTACACATTTGTTGGATAACGGTTGTGATATAAAATCCGTTCAACAAATGTTAGGACACAAAAATTTATCTACTACACAAATTTATACTCATGTAACATTAGAAAGTTTAAGAAAAATATATAATAAAGCTCATCCAAGGGTAAACAAAAAATGAATATAACAGCAGAAAAAATAAAAGCATTAATGGATGATACGGGTTGCGAAGAATTTGAAGCAAAGACAGCATTAGAAATTGCAGGCGGAAATTTCAATAAAGCAATATCTTGTGTTGGTGCTATGTTAAAATATATAACAGCTTACAAAGCAAAAATAGTTTTACAAAACGACAATATTTTCGGATTGATTCATATAATAACGAACAATAAAAACCTTGACCTTTTGAGATTTAGTATAGTGATGACATACAATCCCATTGTTTACGAACAAAATATTGAAGTTGATTGGTTTTCTTTTGAAAAAAAGTTATACTCTTATCGTTTGGTTGAGGGAGTAATAGAACAATATACAAAATCCATAGAAACAAATCTTAGAGAATATATAAGCACTAATTTAAAAGACAACAAAATAATGAATTGTACCGATATGAAAATTATTTTAGATACATATTTTGCAGAAAATAATTTACAAATTGAAATAGTTGCTCAAGAGTTAACTTTAAGAGATTTTAAAAAGTTACCGAACTATTTTCCGGATATAGTTCCAAAAGAAACAATATCTTCGGAATATTCGTCTGCAGTAGAGTTAGAGGCAATTATATTTGAAGATTCTTTGGGTAAAAAAATAGAAGATTTATCCGTAGGTGATAAGATTCTTACAAAAATAACGGATACAAGAGATATTGCACATTATATAGGGCATTTGATAGGTGCAAAAAAAGACCAAAATATGATTCCTATTCCTACCGAAGTTAAGTCTGTTGAAAAAGTTGAAAATGAATATATAGTATATTTAAAGTATTCGGATTTAATATTTGGCAAGGCTCATATTGCCGGCGGTACAACTTTAAAAATATTGGATACAAAGGATACTGCCTGGTCGCCAAATTTTTTACCATACTATCATAAAGATATTAAAATTGATAAAAAATGAATATATTAAAAACTTTAAATTCTAAATTAGTTAATTATCAAATGAAAAAAGGTCATACTTTTTTATTTGGTAAACCGTATCTTCTGGTACTGGATACAACTTCCTTTTGTAATTTAGAATGTGTATGGTGTCCTACGGGACAACACAGAAATTCCAGAACATCTTGCATTATGCCAAAAGATAAAGCTATAAAAATAATAGATTATTTCAGTAAATATTTAAAAGTTGTTTTACTTTTTAATTGGGGAGAACCTTTACTGAACCCGAATATTACAGATATTATAAAAGTTATAAAAAAGCATAATATCTATTCTATTTTATCAAGTAATTTAAATATAGATTTTACAAAGCAAACAGCTTATAATTTTATTACTTCAGGATTAGATTATTTAATTTGTTCTATAGACGGTACCTGTCAGGAAAATTATGAAAAGTATAGAAAAAAAGGAAATTTTCAAAAAGCTTTTAATAATATGGAACTTTTAATTAAAACAAAAAAAGAACTGAATTTAAAAAAACCGGTTATAGAGTGGCAATATCTTGTTTTTAGACACAATGAAAATGAAATAGAACAGGCTCAAAAAATGGCCAATGAAATCGGGGTAGATAAAATAAATTTTGCAAAACCATGGTGTCCTAAAGATTGGGTTTCTACAATTGACAAATATAGCAACTACAATATAAAAAATGATACCAAAGAATATAAGCAATATAATAATTACTGTAATTGGTTATGGAATGGTATTGTAATAAATGCTAACGGTTCGGTTTCTCCATGTTGTTCGGTAGAAAATGAAAGTGAAGATTTTGGAAATATTTTTACAACTCCGTTTTATAAAATATGGAACAACAAAAATTATAGAGAAGCCAGAAAATATAATATCACCGGGAAAAAAACAAATTTTGTAAACAGATGTACTACATGTGAACATATAGGAACGGCAAATCATGGGTGTAAATGATATAAATACTAATTTTGAGTTAACTACACCAAAATCTTTAAGAATACATATTGGAATTTTTGGCAGAACAAATGTTGGAAAATCCACTCTTGTAAACTATATTTCCGGTCAAGATACATCAATAGTATCTCCTGTTTCCGGGACAACTACGGATTCTGTTTATAAAAGTATGGAACTTTCCCCCATCGGACCAATAACATTAATTGACACTGCAGGATTTGATGATATTTCCGACCTTTCAAATAAGAGAATAGAAAGAACCATAAAAATTTTTGATTCCTGTGATGTGGCAATTATTGTATTATCTGCAAATATATGGACAAGTTTTGAAGAAGATATTATAAAACATTTAAATGATAAAAAAACTAATTTCCTTTTAATTATAAATAATTATCAAAAAGAAAAGTTGTCAGAAGATTTTGTAGAAAAAATATCTGAATATAACTTTATAGAAACACAATTATTACAAGAAACAGCATATAGAGAACAATTTTTAGCTAAATTGAAACAAACTTTATTATTAATTATTCAAGAAGATACTTTAAATATTCAGTCCTTAACGATGGACATAATAAAAAGATTTCAAACGGTTGTAATGGTAGTTCCTTTAGATTTAGGAGCACCCAAAGGCAGATTAATTTTACCGCAGGTTCAAATGATAAGAGCTTGTTTAGATATAAATGCTATTGTAATAATTACAAAAGAAACAGAACTGAAATCGGCTTTAGAAAAATTAAAAAATAATCCTGATATTGTAATATGTGATAGCCAAGTTGTAAAGAAAGTTTCGGATATTGTTCCAAAAGATGTTTTATTTACTACATTTTCAATAATTTTATCAGCCCATAAATCTGACTTTCAAACGATGTTGAACGGCATAAAAGCAATAAAAAATTTAAAACCTGCAAGCAAAATTTTAATTACGGAAGCATGCAGTCATCATGCAAGCAAAGATGATATAGGCAGAGTAAAAATTCCTAAACTTTTAAGTAAATATCTCGGATTTGATATAAACTTTGATATATATTCCGGAACGGATTATCCTAAAAATCTCAGTCAATATTCTTTGATTATACATTGTGGCGGATGTATGATTAACAAAAAGCAAATGATTTCAAGATTAAATTATGCCGTAGAAAAGAATGTTCCCATAACAAATTATGGTATGGTATTAGCATTTATAAATAACACTTTAGATAGAGTTTCCAAACCTTTTATAAAAAACAGTTTACAGATTTGAACTCATACCAAATTTACTTTACAAAATCTTAAACAACGGATTTTAAGAGATGATTATCAATTTTTTTTGTTAAACAATCGACAGATTATATTTGAAGAATGTAATATATTTTTTAATTAAAAAAATCTTAACAATAAAAGAACAAAATATTTTCCACACCAAGCCATTCTTTTGTTCATCCGTTTACCTGTTAAATATTATCAAAATATCTATTTATCAATTACTAATAAGATTTAATTAATGTTATAATCTATAACGAATCTGTGATTGTTGCCGAAACCTTTTGAATTAAATCATAATATGACTTGATTTGAGTTTTTCCAAATCCTTTTTCCTGACCGGAAAAACTGCTTATTTGAGTCTTTGTATCAAAAGAAAGGAGTTCAGCTACCACATTAGCATTTGAAATAAATAATGTTGTATCCGAACTTTGCAAATTTTTCACTTCTGTTTTATTTGAATCAATAAAATTAAATTTTATATCTAAAATATAATCTGCATTTTTTTCAACAACAACAAATCCGTTTTGAACCAAATTTGCCGTTATAGTTTTTATCAAATCATCTTTATTTTTATTTGCAGTAATCTTTACCGCTATCTTTCTTTTATCTCCTAAAAAATTTAGTTCATCACTAACGGTTTTAAATGAATAATTCTTATAAAATTCTTCATCTAAATTAAATGTAATCTTTAAATCAAACTCTAATTTATAGTTTGATTTTTTTAAATAAGAAACTTTATTGAAAGAATATTCCAGCTTACCTTCATCATTACCATAAATTGTTTCTATTAAAAAATTATCTATTGTTTTTACTGCAAAGGTATACTTTTTGCATGCCTCATTTGTTTTTGAGTAATAAGCCAAAATATCTGATTTTATACCGCTATGGTTTTGTGTAGAACTAAAAGAATTTTTAAAACTAATATACCCTAAAATATCGTTTATATGTGCAAGTATTTCTGATTCTAATGTTTGGTTAATTCCATAATTGTATATTATTTTTAAAGATTCAATTAATTCCGGTAAAGCTTGATATAACAAATTGTTATCCGTTAAATGTTTAGCTTTTGTATACCTATTAACAAGATTTTGTTTTAGAGTATCATACTCTTTTTTAAGTCTTGCCTTTTCTTCTTCATAATCTTTTTTATTATATTCAATCAAAGCATGAATCGTATATGAAATTTTACCTGAATTTTCGTATTTTTCAAAATAAATATCTTTTAATTTTGTATCTAAAAGTTTAACATCTCTGGTTTTAGATTTTGTTTTTTCGTCTAAATAAACACCTGTATCTGAAATGATTCTGTTTGTGTTTACTGACATGGTTAAATCCAAACTTTGTATTACCTGAGTCAAAGCATCATTTATTGCAAATTGCCTTGCTTTATCAAAAGTTTCTTGTGTGGATGAACCTGAAAAATAAAGTTTCTTTTTATCTTCACTGTTGTGTCCTATCCAGGAAGGCATTTTTCCGGAAGATCTGTCAACAAGCTTAGCTTGTAATACCGAAATATTACAAGCTAAACTTAATACTATCAATAAAAATGATACAAACTTTAATTTAATCATTATTATTTTGTTGATGTTGTTGTGTCTGTTGTTACTGTTGCAGTCGCTGATGATGTTGCTGCAGGTGTTGCCGTTGTTGCAGGTGTTGCTGTTGTTGTATTATAAAATCTTTTTTCTGCTTCGTTTAACAAATCTTTTGCACTTTTATTTTGTGCTACTTGTGCAGATGTATCATCAAAAGCTTTTTTTACTAAATCTTTGTATGTAGCTTCAGGAATTGAAACTAAAGAATATGTTCTATAATAAACTTTACTGTCACTTCCTTTTTGTTCTTGAATTTTTTCAGTATAAGTTGATTCAACAGCAATTCCGGAAACACTTAACTTGTTTACATTTGACATAAAAACATCTTTCAAATATCCGCCGGTTGTATCTTCGTTCATACCGGTTTCTAAACTTCTTCCAAATTCTACACCGATTGTATTTTTAACTTGTTCGGCTACTTTTGTTTGTGCTGCTGCAAATGAAGCTCTTTTTGAAGCTTCTAAATTAGCAAAACCTTCTGCTACAGCTACATAAAACATTTTAGAATCTTCTTTATAGTATTCTTTACCGCTTGCTACCCATTTAGGTTGATCACCTCTTGGTATAGTTTCAAGAACGGTTGTTTTTACCTGATCTACCGATGAAATCTGACCTTTACTTGCACAACCTGCTAATCCCAAAAACATAAAACTAACCGATACTGCTAACAACTTTTTCATTTTTTTCTCCTATACAAAATTATTTTTAGTTAAAATAAAATCTTATTCCTGCCTGTGGTAACCAGTCAACATATACTCCAAAATCATTTACATTTTTTCCGTTTCCG
>ONUQ01000007.1 GCA_900321055.1 uncultured Elusimicrobia bacterium | reverse complement strand
TTTTTAGAATGTTATTTTACTAAAAAATCGGCTAATGATGTTTCAAGTTTACCATTAAGAGTTTTGCTGACTTTTTGTAATTTTTGTGCAATAAGTTCCATGTTGTCTGTCCAAACAAAATTATCATCAACATATTTTTGTGCTTTACTAAAATTTCCGTCTATTTGTATTCTAATAATTTCAGCTAACATTTCTTTTGCTATAGGAACTATTTTGTCTATATTTACATGAATTTTTCCGTCAATTATTTCATAACCGTTTCTTGTGACAATATAATAATTTTGCATTACGGTTCTTACACTATGTGCTTGAGATAATGTAGGTTTTGATTTTAAGAAGTTGTCGGTTACAAAAGTAACAATAATTTGTAATCTTTGTTCTTGTGTATACAATCCTAATTCCGTAAGTAAATCAACAAAGGCAAGAGAGCCCATATCAGCTTTGTTTTCCTCTATGATGTTTGCATATTTACCAAGTTTTTCAAAACCTTTTTTTGGTCCCAGTGAATGAACATTTTCATGACCTATTGTAAACCAATGATCTGCTTCATCCAAATAATATTTATGTTGACTCTCATCCAAAGTTTCGTTCAGGATTTTTTGTAATTTTTCTTTATCGCTGATAAACCTGATTTGGCGGTGATATACATTTCTGTATCCTCCACCGATTGTTAATGAAAGTTTGTCAGAGTTCGGAAGGTTTTCAGCTAAAGTTATTCCTGCTCTATATGCTCCGCAATCTCCTGTGGCAATAACCATATCAACATCAACCATTGTTTGTTTTTTGTTTGTTTGAGAAAAATCGGCTTGTTCGTATTCATTATTAAAAGGCATATTCTTTGCTAATATCGGTAAAAATTTTTTTATGGCAGTTAATGTTTGTGTTCCTTGCTTGTTTATAATGCCGACTCTACAACCTAAAAAATCTTTAGGGATAGGGAAAATATTGTTTTCTTTTAATAAGTTTGATAATTCTATGTTTTCTGCAATCGTTCCTGTCATTTCATCAGCATAATTTTCTCTGGTTATCGTAAATTCTAAAGGAGTGTCTTCTAAAGTTGCCCACTTTTTATCTGCATAAGCATCAAGCATCGGATCGGCTTTTCGTAATGCTTTAGCTTGTAATTGTAAATATTCATTAAAGTCTTTGTTTGTTGAAGTTTGTTTTGCTAAATCAAGTTCATCTGCAATTTTATTAAAATCTTCTTTAAAATAATCTATATAATCTATACCTGTTAACTCTTGATTATCTCTTACAACAACTGTTCTTTGAGTTAAAATATTTTTTACTTTATCTGTTTTTTTTTCTTTTAACATATTTATTAAAATCGTGTGAAACTCTTGTTTAGATAAATCTTCGGGATATACACCTTTGCCTAAAGTTGATTTAATACCTTTAATTAAATTTATCGGTGAATACATTGTGTCTATCGCATTGATACCTTTTTGAGCATCAAATAATATTTTAGTTAATATGGCTTGTTTGTTATCTTTTTTTATTTCTTCTTCTAAAAAATCTTTAACCGCTAAATTATGAATACAATCTAATTGCATAAATATTTTTTCAATAATTATACCTGCTCTGCATAAATGTTTTAATGCTATTTTATCACCTTCTTGTAAAGATAAATATTCAGGAGAATCCGGGTTTAAAAATTTTTTTGTTGACAAATAATCTTTGTGAGTTCTTTTTTCAAGTTCCTGTATTGATAAATTAAATTCATATTTTTGCATTTTATATTTCCTCTGTTTAAAAATTAAAATTTTTTAAATTATATCATTAAATAATATTTAATAAAATATTTCTGCTTTTATCTAAATATATGTTAAAATAATATGTGCGGTTATTTATAATGTTAGGGGAATTTGATAAAATGAAAAAAAATTTAATTGTTTGTTTGTTGGTTTTTGTAGTATCCTTGTTTGTATGCTGTGGTTTGAGACAAAAAACCGTATTGCAAAAAGATTCTGTATCTCCAAATTATTTAATTTTAGTTAATAAAGAAAATCCGATAAATAAAGAGTATATAAAAACTATTCAATTAAAAACAGTTCCTACCGTTTACCCAAACGAAGATACACAAGTTGAAGTTGTTGCATTAAAAGCATTTGAAAACCTTAAAACTTATTTAGAAAATAAAGGTGTAAAAATAGGTATAGACTCATCTTTTAGAAGTATTGAAAAACAACAAAATGTTATGGATAAATTTATAAAACTTTATGGTCAAGATTATGCTACAAAAACAGTTGCTATACCAGGCACCAGTGAACATCATACCGGACTTGCAATAGATATAGTTCCTTTTGTAAACGGAAAATGGATTACGGAAAACGAAGATATGATGAAAGAAACCGAAATATTTAAAATAATACATAAAGCTCTTGCCGAATATGGTTTTATATTAAGATATCCTAAAGGAAAAGAAAATATTACAGGCTATTCTTATGAACCATGGCATATTCGTTATGTAGGTGTTAAATATGCAAAAGAAATTTATAAGAAAGCAATTACATTGGAAGAATATCTTTCTAAATAAATTTATACAGCAGTTATTGTAAAATATATTTAGCCGTTTTTTGGAAGGTAAAAATTCAATAGATAAAAATAAGCTGTTATTGATGTTAAGATTTTGTGAACTTTAAAGTAATTATTTTGAATTTGTGAATACTTTACGAATTTTTGTAAAGAAACAATGTCAAGCTTTAAAAAATAATATTTCAAAAAAATATTCTTCTTGAACAATTCTGTTAATTCTTTCAATACAGCCATAAAGTTTGGAATTTGATTTGATTGATAAAATGTATATTTTATTTGTATAATATGAAAATATGAATAAAGATATTAAAATTAAATTAAAAAACAGTATTACGATTTCAAACAACAGTCCTTTGTCGGTAATTGCCGGACCTTGTGTTATTGAAAGCAAAAAACAAACTTTTGATTTAGCAAAAAAATTGAAAGATATTTGTTCTAAAGCAAAGATAAATTTTGTTTTTAAAGCTTCTTATGATAAGGCAAACAGATCTTCTATAAATTCATATAGAGGTCCGGGAATAGATGAAGGTTTAGATATTTTAGCAGAAATAAAAAAGGAATTGAAAGTTCCTGTTCTTACGGATGTACATTGTTGTTGTGATGTAAAAAAAGTTGCACAAGTTGTAGATATTATTCAAATTCCTGCATTTTTATGCAGACAGACGGATTTAGTAGTAGAGTGTGCAAAGTCAGGATTGCCGGTAAATGTAAAAAAAGGGCAATTTTTGGCTCCTGAAGATATGATTCAGGTTGTAAATAAGATGAAAGGTTTTACAAATAATATTTCTCTTACGGAAAGAGGAACGAGTTTTGGATATAGAAATCTTGTTGTTGATTACAGGGCAATTGAAATAATGAAACAATTTAGGTACCCGGTGATTTTTGATGCTACTCATAGTGTTCAAAGACCTGGCGGACTTGGGTTTGCAAGCGGAGGAGACAGACAATATGTTTTGCCTCTTGCAAAAGCAGCTTGTGCGGTAGGTGTTGCCGCTCTGTTTGTTGAAGTTCATCAAAATCCCGAGAAGGCACTTTCTGATGGTGCGAATAGTGTTGACTTAAATATGTTTAAAAATATGTTAAATAAAGTAATAAAAATAGATGAAATTGTAAAAAGGATAAAATAACATGGCAAAAAAAGTATTAAAAGAAGATAAAGTTTGGTTTCCTGATTTAAGATGGTTATTAAAAGTTCTCATAATAGTATATGTTATCAGTATTGTCGGTTTTTTTGTAGCAAATTATTTTTTGAAGCCTTATATGAGAGATATTCCAAAAGAAATTACTCCGTGGTTAAATAATTCCGATAAAAATATTTCTGAGCAAAAATGAGAAAATATACTAAACAATTACTAAAAATATCTTCAAAAATAAGATTGTTGGCTACAGATATTGATGGTGTTCTAACAGCAGGAGAGGTTATTTTATTAGAAAACGGTGAAGAAATAAAAGTTTGGAATGTTAAAGACAGATTAGGAATGCATTTATTAAAACAATATTTGCCGGAAGTTAAAGTTGCTTGGATTACAGGTAGGAACTCTAAGCAAGTTGAGTTAAGAGCCAAAGAACAAAAAGTGGATTTTTTAGTTCAAAATTGTCAAGATAAAATAAAAAGTCTTTTAGAGATAGCAAATAATTTATCAATAAGTTTGGAAGAAATAGCATATATCGGTGATGATATTATAGATTTATGTATATTAAAACAAGTTGGACTTTCTGTTTGTCCGTTGGATGCAGTTATTGAAGCAAAGAAAATTTCAAAATATATTTCGCAATATGATGGCGGTAAAGGTGTTTTTAGAGAAGTTTGTGAAATATTATTAAAATCAAAAAATATGTGGAATGAGATAATAAAAAAATAGTTATGAAAAAATATATGAGAAAATTCTATTATTATGGAGCATGGATATTCTCAAAACTGGTTTTGTTGTTACCGTATAAATTTACAACAGTTTTTTTATCCGATTTGTTTGGTAATCTTGCATACTACATTGTTGCGGATGCCAGAAAAAAAGCAAAAAAACATTTGACAATGTGTTTCCCTAACAAAACTTCTGAAGAAATCAAACAAATAGTAAAAACAGTTTTCAAATATGAAGCAAAGAATTTTTTTGAACTTTTAAATTTTCCTAAAATGAGTGATAAGTTTTTTGATTCTATTGCACAAATGGAACAAGAACAAAAAGATATTTTTAATAAATTGCTTTCAAGAAAAAAAGGAATTTTAGCTTTAAGCGGACATTTGGGAAATTGGGAAATCCTTGCAGCCGGAGTAGCTAAACATTATCCGTTGAATGTGGTTGCTAAGAAAATTTATATTGAAGAACTAAATAATATATTGGTTCATTACAGAAATATAAAAAATGTTAAAGTTATTTTAAGATCAGAGTTGTCTTCTGCAAGAAAAATGTTAAAAGCTTTAAAAAATAATGAAATTATAGCAATGCTTATAGATCAGGATACATCCGTACAAAGTGTTTTTGTAGATTTTTTCGGAGTACCGGCTTCTACACCATTAGGTCTTGCTTCTATAGCTTTGAAGGTTGGAACTCCCGTAGTTTTAGCTGTAGATAAAAGATTAGCTGACGGGAAACATAAATTTATAATAAGTGATGAAATTATTCCACCAAAATCAACCGGAGATTTTGATACGGATGTTAAAAATTTTACATTAAAACTTACAAAATGTCTTGAAGATTTTATAAGAGAAAATCCTGAACAGTGGGTATGGTTTCATGAAAGATGGAAAACTAAACAGAATTAAATATTTATTTTTAGTATTAATTTTAATATCTATGGGGACTCTTTGTTCTTGTTTTGAAGAAGATGATACAATAGAAGAAAAATCTCCGACTGTAGAACAAACTATAGAAAAATTTATTATTACAGAAACTAAAGATGGAAAAATAAAGACAATTCTTGAATCGGAGTCAGCGATTATTTATGAAGATAAAAAACTTGCATATTTAACAGCTCCAAAAGTTAAATTTTATGAAGACGGTAAATATAAATCTACATTAATAGCAGAAACCGGTGAAATAAATCTTGATACAAACAATATAAAAGCTTTTGGAGAATGTACTGTTGATACGGCGGAAAAAGAACATTTACAAACCAGAGATGTTACTTATGATGATAATAAAAAGATTATATATTCGGATAATGATATAAAGATTACCAGGGGAAAAGATGTTATTTACGGTAAAGGGTTTAAATCGGATACGGATCTAAACAATATTGAAATAAAACATCAGAAGATTACAATTGATTAAAAATATTTTTTATATTACTATTTTATGTTTAATATTTTCTTTTGTTTATGCTAAAGAACAAAAACAAAAGACAGAAATTACCAGTGACAGAGTTATCTTGAAAAATAAGGGACAAATTGCTTATTTTGAAGGAAATGCGAAGGTTAAAAGAGGGAATTACAAAATAACCTCAAAAGAAATGATTTACTATAAAAAAACAGAAGATATTGAAGCTAAGGGTAATGTTAAATTTTTAGTTAAAAATGAAGATGGTAGTATAATAAAAGCGAGGTCTGCTTCTGCACAATATAATACTAAAAAATTAAACGGAAAGATGTGGGGGAAGAATCCGATAGTTGAATACAATGTAAAAAATTCTACCGATGTAATATACTTATATATGGATACACTATATTTAAATGATAATTTTGAATCGGCAAAAGCAGTAGATAATGTTAGAATCATATCTTCTTCAGGAACGATAAAAGCGGACAATGCATTACTAAATAAAGCAGAGCATTCTTTGTTTATGCAAAAGGATAAAAATAAACCGCAAGTAAATGTTTTAAAAGATGATAAAAATGCGGAATTTAAGGCAGATGAAATTTTATTGCTATATGATCAAAAAACTGTTAAAATGAATAAGAATGTTGAAGGAAAAATTATTTTTGAAAGTTTAGATAATTTAGAGGTAAACAAATGATACTTTCAGCTCAATCTTTATATAAAAAATACAAGCACAGAATGGTGGTAAATTCTATCAGTATAAAAGTTAGCCAAGGGGAAATAGTAGGGTTATTGGGACCAAATGGTGCCGGAAAGACTACAACTTTTTATATGACAGTTGGTTTGATTGAACCTTATGATGGAAATATATATTTAGATAGAAGAGATATAACAAAAGAGCCTATGTATAAAAGAGCAAGGGCAGGAATCGGATATTTACCGCAAGAATCTTCAATATTTAGAGGACTTACCGTAGAAGAAAATCTTATGGCAATAGCTCAAATGTTGCCTATATCAAAGAGACAAAGACAGGAAAAAGTGGATTCTTTATTAGAAGATTTTGGTTTAACAAGATTAAGAAAGCAGTTAAGTACTACTCTTTCAGGTGGTGAAAAGAGGAGATGTGAGATTGCAAGAGCTCTTGTTAATGAGCCAAAATTTTTGCTGTTAGACGAACCTTTTGTGGGTATTGATCCGATAACAGTTGCGGATATTCAAAAAATTATATATAGATTGAAAAGTAAGGGGTTAGGAATACTCATAACAGACCATAATGTAAGAGAAACTCTTGAAATTATAGACAGAGCATATATAGTTTGTAAGGGGCAAGTTCTTATTGAAGGTAGTGCCGACGATTTAATAAATAGTGAAGAAGCCAGAAAAGTATATCTTGGCGATAACTTTAAGATGTAATTACCAAAATCATATATTGTAAATCAAAAAATGGAAAAAAATCAAACAATCATTATATCAGGGCCTACTGCGGTTGGGAAGACTGCTGTTGCCGTAGAGTTGTGTAAAAAAATAAAAGGAGCTATTATTTCTGCAGATTCCAGACAAATATATAAATATCTTGATATAGGAACGAATAAAGAAGGAATTCTTAATGGAAATATTAGACAAATTGATGGTATAAATCAGTATCTTACGGATATTATAGGTCCGGATCAAAAATATAGTGCTAAAAATTTTGAAGAAGATGCTCAAAAATATGAACAAATTATATTAAAAGAGCAAAAAATCCCGGTAATTGTAGGGGGAACAGGTTTGTATATAAAAGCATTTTTGTATGGATTAGACGATTTGCCGAATGCAAATGAATCAATCAGGAAGGAAATTGAAAATATAATTTTAGAAAAAGGGTTAGATTATATATATAATTTGTTATTAAAAGTTGATCCGATATCGGCAAATAAAAATAAAGGGAATACTCAAAGACTTATAAGAGCTTATGAAATATATAAAATTACCGGGAAATCAATGACTGAGCTACTGCAAAGTAGTCAAAAAGTTGATAAAAGAAAGAAGTTTAAACATATTGTGTTACTAACAAATAGGGAAACTTTATATCAAAGAATCAACGAAAGATGTAAAAATATGATTAATTCCGGAATGATTGAGGAAACCAAAAGAGTACTGGATATGGGATATAGCACGGATTGCTATGGGCTTACAGGGGTAGGATATAGACATATAATAAAATATTTTAAAAATGAAATATCTAAGAACGATTTAATAGAAAAATTTGCACAAGATACCAGGCAGTATGCAAAAAGACAAATAACCTGGTTTTCTAAACAAAAAGATATAACAATTCTAAATATAGATAATAATACATCTTTTAAAAACATATTATCGGTATTATTTTAATGGTTTCTTTTAGGGTTTTCTTTTTGCCTGTGTTATTTTAGATGGTTTGTTTTAGGGGTTTGTTTTAGGGGTTTGTTTTAGGGCTTTCTTTTTATCTTTATTCATTTCAAAATTCATTTCAAAGGTTTCTTTTTATCGGTATTATTTTTGGTGGTTTCTTTTAGGGTTTTCTTTTTGCCTGTGTTATTTTAGATGGTTTATTTTAAGGCTTTCTTTTTATCTTTATTCATTTCAAAAATTTCTTTTAACGGTCTTATTTTTTTTCTATAAATTTATCTTGTGAATTCTAATAAATTATTTTTTATTGTGTTTTTTATTTGCAAAAAAATTAAATTTTAAAAGATATAAAATCTTGCTATATTTTTTTAAAAACATAAAAATTTTGGTGTTTTAGTAGGTTCCGATAAGCTATATTATGTTAAGTTGTATATATAAAATAAAAAGAAATACACATTGAAGTCGGTTGTTAAATATATTTAAAATATTTATATTTATAAGTGAAAATTCTGTGTTTTTCTGTATTTTGTTTTAATAATTATACAGTAGCACTCACAGGTGTTAATAATAGCAAAGTATAATGTAAATAAATAATGAACAATACAAATAAAAATCTATGGATTTCTAATAAAATTTGGTTTGATTTTTTATAAATTGAAAAAAAGGGTAGTAATAAAATTTAACAACCTTTTTATTACTAACCCTTTTTAATTTTAGTGTTATATAATGAAATGTCTTTTTTGATTATCAGATTGATTTACGGTCAATATTATGTGATGTTATTTTGATTTTTTTAAAGATTAAAAAAAGATAGTAATAAAGGTTATTTATATTTTATTACTATCTTTTTAATTTTAATTGTATATTTGATATATTTAGATTAAATTAAATTGTTTTAATATCTTTTTTAAACTTTCTTGATGTTCAGGTGACATTGAACACATGGGAAGTCTCATTTCATCCGAACACATCCCAATCATAGCCATTGCAGTTTTTACAGGTATTGGATTTGTTTCCATAAACATTGCTTTTACCAAAGGCAACCATTTAAAAGATATTTCGTTTGCTTTATCCAGATTCTTATCCAACATAGCATTAACTAAATCCGCAACAACTTTTGGACAAATGTTGGATAAAACAGAAATTACCCCTTTTCCTCCAATTGCCATTATAGGAACTGTAAGAGCATCATCTCCGGAGATTAAATCCATTTTAGGTGCAAGCAATCTTATTTGAGACATTTGGTCAAGCGAGCCGGATGCCTCTTTAACAGCAACTATATTAGGACAATCTTTCCCCAGCTGTGCTATTGTTGTCGGTTCAATATTTACTGCTGATCTTCCTTGAATATTATATAAAACCACCGGAATATTTATTGCATTGGCAACTTCTTTATAATGTAAATAAAGACCTTTTTGTGTAGGTTTATTATAATACGGAGCAACCAATAAAACACCATCACAACCTACTTCTTGAGCATGTTTAGATAATCTTATGGCTTCAGCCGTAGAATTTGAGCCGGTTCCGGCTATAACCTTTAATTTCCCGTTTGAAAATTCAACAGCTTTTTTTATAACTTCGTCATGTTCTTGATGAGATAAAGTTGCAGATTCCCCGGTAGAACCACAAGGTACTATTCCCGTAATTCCTGCTTCAATTTGCATGTCAATGATTTTTTTGTAAGCATCAAAATCAATCTTGTTATTCTTCAATGGTGTAACAATTGCTGTAAAACTGCCTGAAAACATAAAAACCCCTTTTAATATTTCTAAACTTTAATATAATATAATTCTATCATAACATATTAAATATTTCAAATATTTGTACAATATTTTTTATAAAGGTAAAAAGTTTCTGTATAATTAATCTAAAAATAACAAATATTTAAATAGCCGATTCTCCTTCTTCACCGGTTCTTATTCTTATAACCCTTTCAACCGGATATACAAATATTTTTCCGTCACCGATTTCGCCGGTTCTTGCATTTTTAATAATAACATCTATAACTTTATCTACCATTTCATCTTTTACAATAACTTCTATTTTAGCTTTTATTATAAAATTTACACTATATTCTTTGCTTCTGTAAAATTCTTTATGTCCACCCTGATTACCAAATCCTTCTACATTTGATTTTGTAAGTCCGTTTACCCCTATTTCCGTAAGAGCATTTTTTACATCTTCAACCATATAAGGCTTTATTATTGCACATACTTTTTTCATTCTTTCCCCCAACTATTTTAATTATTACATTGTTTTCATCTATACATTTCTTTAAAAGCGATATCCGCTTTCACCATGTTGACTTAAATCAAGACCTTGTAATTCTTCTCTGTCAGAAACTCTTAACTTGCTAAACTTATCTATAATTTTTAGAACTATAAATGATACCGTAAATGTATATAAAATAACGACTACAGAACTAAATATTTGAATTTTTAAAAGACCAACACTTCCTTCTGCTCCTGCGGGATTTACAATAATACTGGCAAAAATACCTGTAAGTAATGCTCCTAAAAATCCGCCAACACCATGAATACCGATAACATCAAGAGAATCATCATAACCTAATCTTTCTTTAAGATTTACGGCAAAGAAACAAACTGCACCTCCCGCAAGTCCTATAATAAAAGCCGAAAGAGGACTAACAAAACCGGAAGCCGGAGTTATGGCAACAAGCCCTGCAACAGCACCTGATAAAGCTCCTAAAACGGTTGCTTTACCTCTGTACAACCATTCAGAAAACATCCAGGAAATAATAGCCGCACCGGCAGCAATATGAGTTACAACAAAAGCGGATGTTGCAAGTTGACCTACACATAGAGCACTACCGGCATTAAAACCAAACCATCCAAACCATAACAAAGCAGTTCCTATAAGTGTTATCGGTAAATTGTGCGGTGGCATAGCTTCTCTATGATACCCTCTTCTGATACCAAGTACAAGTATTGCAGCAAGTGCTGAAGAGGCTGAAGCAATATGAACAACAAGTCCGCCTGCAAAATCAAGACCGCCAAGATTTTTTATCCATCCGTTATCACCCCATACCCAATGAGCAACAGGACAATAAACTACCGTTAACCATATAACTAAAAATATTATAAAAGATTTGAACTTAAATCTTTCTGCAAAAGCACCTGTAATAAGTGCAGGTGTAAGTATTGCAAACATCATCTGA